>NZ_JAGGQX010000010.1:0-119039 GCF_018613095.1 Bacillus sp. ISL-75 | reverse complement strand
TTTGTTACGTTGGCTTAGTTTCATAATTGAAACTAAGAATTTTGTTTGTTTGCACGATTTTGTTTGTTTAGTTTTCAAAGAACAATTCATTGGAACAACTTTTACATCATACCATTTTCTCGTATTCGTTGTCAACAACTAATTTACTATTTTTTAAGAAAAGATTAATAGTTTCGAAGACAACTTTTATATCTTATCATTACCCAATCACGTTGTCAATAAGTTTTATAAAATATTCATCATCTCGCTGACAACTTTTATATCTTAACACCTACAACAAAATAAAACAACTAAAACTTTTCCTCACTTAAAGTTATTTATCTTTCCGGTCTTATGCGTTGGTTAATTTTTTTAATATTATGATAAAATTAGTTATCCATTTTTTATAGAAGGGGGCGCAGAAAATTGCTTTCATTTATTATAGTAGTTATCGTATTGTTTCTCATTCCAGGTCCAGCTGTTTTACTTACCATTTCTCAAACCGCTCAAGGCGGGAGGAAAACGGGCATCATCACCGGCATCGGGATTGCAGTCGGTGATTTAATCCATACGATTGCAGCCGTGCTCGGACTTTCAGCCATTCTTATGACCTCGGCTCTCGCCTTTGAAATCGTGAAATATCTTGGTGCTGCCTATTTAATCTTTTTAGGGATTAAGTCACTCCTTGAAAAAGCAAAAAAACAGAATGCTCCGACCGTAAAAAAGAACAACACAGCCACATCGTTTCGACAGGCCTTGTTAATAGAATTGCTTAATCCCAAAACGGCTCTTTTTTTCTTAGCCTTCTTACCACAGTTCGTTCATAACAATGGGACCCCTGTTGTCATTCAACTACTGATTCTTGGACTCACGTTTGTGTTAATGAGCATATTGTACACCACCCTGCTTGCCTTCCTAACTAGCACCATTGGTGAGAGACTTTTCGCAAACAAGAACAGCCGGCTTGCGCGCTGGCAAGGGAAGGTTGTTGGCTCTATCTATATTGGCTTAGGTCTTCAGTTGGTTTTTCAGAATCAAAAATAATGAAATGTTATGTATTTAGATAGGAAAAGTGTATTTATTAGTTAACGCTTTTCCTATTTGCGGAAATCCCTGATATTACGAAGCATTTGTTTATCGAGGATTTTTTTGAAGAGGCCGATGCTTGGTTTGAGGTTGGCTTCGATGATATAGAGTTGCCCCTTGCCGGTAATTCCGATGTCTAAGCCGATCATTCGTGAGTTTTGATAATAGGTTCCTAATTTCGCTGCCGTCCCCATTGATAAGTTGTCGATTTCTGTATTGATTGCCTCAAGGTTGATATTCTCGATGTGCGAACGCTCCAATGCTTGATTCAGCATAAGAATTTCTTTCGCGACATTTGTAATGAAGAAGCCCTCATCCGCCACTTTAACCGCCTTTCCTGTAACATGCCATTCCTCTTCTCCTCGTTTGCGCTGGACCATGACACGGATATCAAATGGACAATGGTTAATTCTGGCCAAAGGAATCTTTTCTTGAACAATATAGAGTTTTCTCGCATACTTCTCTCTCGCTAAGAACTCTTCTAGTTTGTTTCGATCAACCATCCTTTTCCGGTTATAAGAATGAATCTCGTAGTTTCCCTCTTCAAGCTTAGAAATTTGAACCACGCCGTACCCTTGTGACCCCTCGTTTGGCTTCATTACAACCGTTCCAAATTTTTCTAACAGCGCCCAAAAGCTCTCGACTGAAAAAACCATTGTTTCAGGTAAGTACCAAATCAGGTTTTCTTCTCCCTTCATCAACTGATACTTTTTCCATTTGCCATACGAATACGTCATAGTTCCCGCCTCCTTTCCACTAAATGGTTGAAAAAGGTTGACCCTATTCATTAAGGATCAACCTCCTTCTATCATCTACATTTCCATCAGTCTATCTAGACCTACGTATTTCTCTAGAAAATCATATTCATCAAAAAGATAACCTCTGGCTAGATTCTCCATTCCATTTCCTATATCAAATGCTACCTTTCCAAGCATCTCTTTAATGAAACCAGCTAATATAATTGCGTTTGTTCCTGCCGCCAATAAAGCTAAATCAAAATCATAAGCAGCGATTTCTGCCTTCGCTCTTGGTATATCTTCAAATTGATTAACTTTTACTGTTCCAACTACTTCAAAGTTTAGCTTTTCTTTTAAATTTGCATTAAGTGTATCCTTCACTTCATCTGCATACCCGCAAACAATTAATATTTTTCTTCCTTCTAACATTTTCTCGAACTTTTCCTTTTGCGATATCATTATTACTCTTCGAATGTAAGCTTCAAAACAATATTTCCTCCAGATATCGTACGTATCAAAGACTTGTTCTGTAAATTCACCTACATCATTTTCCCAAAAAATCGTATTATAGCCCACAATATCACAAACCTTTACGGCATCTATCGCCAGGTCTCTTGCCTCTGTATTTGGGAAAAGGATTCCTCGGTGGTCATGACCCCGTTTCACTTTATCACGAGCGACCTCGGCTTCTGGATGATTCATGAATTCCTTTTCAGATAAAATATGATATTGTGCCATGACATAAGTTTCTGTTGCCCCGACGGAAATAACCGCATAAGGAATTTTATTTTTTAACGCAAATAACAATTTATCCATTACTTCACCGCTTGTAAGCATCTGAGTTCTCAAACTAATCTTCTTATTTTTCCAGTCAATTTCTTTTAAATATTTATTAATATAAGAAATAAACTGCTTCGCTCTTTTGCTAGTGGTATGTTTTTCCCTTACCATTCGATAGCCGCGTTCTGTAATCGCCTTTCTTTCTTCCTCATGCTCAAAATAATACTGGGCCTTTTCAAGGAAATTATCCTCATTAATTTCAACAAATGTTTCCCCATCGATAAAACCTAAATCCTCCAGTTCTTTCGAGCCACTTGCAAGCAGTAATGTTTTGCAGGCTGGGACCTCAAAATATTTGGCTATCGGGAACTTAAATTGGGAATCATCCGTAAAAAACATTTTTGCCTTGTTAATTTCCATGGCGAAGTATTTTCCAACTAAATTCTTGGACTCTTCTTCCTTATCGAAATTTTGATATCCCGGGTGTTGATGGTGAACAAAGCCTGGGTATCCCTTCATCTCCTTTGCTATCTTATTCCTTAGTGGATACGTATCTTCATCTACATCTCCCATAAGTAAAAAGTCTATTTCTTTGTCCAATTGATAATCTTTAAACTCCTCTATATTTACATGATTCGGAAGCCAGCGAAATTTATAATGTAATTCAGGAAAATAAGTGTTAAATGCATCTCTATAAAATGAAAATATTAAATCGATATCGTTTTCATAGACAAAACGTCGAACCTTGTCATGGTCTCTATAAATATCCCAAAACAAAATACCTTTAGGGATATTGACATATTTTAGACCATGCAAAGGCTTATTCCATATCACGTCATCAAAAAAGATAAAATCTGGAGTGAAATTCAGTTTATTGATCACATCTTTTATATTCGTCTCTTCTTCTATACAAAGTACCTCAACATCATGTTGCTTCATTACTTCCTGTTTAAAGAACTCCCCATAGCGGATGGCCTTTTTACTCGTGTCGTTCGTTGAATACAGTATTTTCAATTTACGCATTTCACCACTCCATTTACATCGCTTGTCATATACCATCCTATTCCCGTTTTTTAAAAGGTGTTAAGGTATTTGTCCTTTTTTTAAGAATCAGATAAACATGTTTTTAAAATAATTGAAAAGCACAGGTACCTGCCCGCTCCAAACTAGTCCCACTGAATATATTAATTTGAGGGTTTTTTGAAAGGGGATGCAATAATGGGGTGTCGTGAAGATAGGGACAACTGCTTTAATGATTGTTTGTGCCGCATTCTAAGGAGATTTCGCGGTCAAACTGTGACGATTAATACAAAGGCTGGAGATGTCATTACTGGAGTACTGCAACGTGTTACTAGACGTTGCTGCGTCAGAATCATTGTGCCAGGTTCGGTCTCTCCACCGCTTGGAAGCACATTAACGGTGATCCGGTGCGAAGATATTGAAAGCTTCTCAGTCGTGCTGCCAGGTTAATATATAAATGATTGGAAGGCAGGAAATCCTGCCTTCTTTTTTATCAAGTATTGAGAAATGTCTCAATCGAAGCCGTGCGGGTGACCAATTTGCTGCGTCCTCTTAACATCCGGTCCGTTGCATCGGAGGTATGATGATGCGGTAGTCCCGAGCGTACATATACATAATGGTCTTTTGATAAAGAATACATTTTGACGTGGTTCTCAAAGCATCGTCGCTGAAATCCACTGTCCTCGCCTTGATTCACGTGTGGGAATGTTACTTTTTCCAAAAGATCTTTTTTAAAAATCAGTGTCGCTCCACTTAAAAAATGGGAGGATTTATAAAGATTTTGACCATTATTAATGATCCAGCTATTTTCATGATGTGGATTATATAATCGCAGCTCTTGTTTCTTCTTAAAATAAATATAGAAGCTGCTTTTTCCAACTAGCTCTGCCTTCGTTTGCGTGAGCGCTTCAAACGCTTCTGACAGATAACTGTCCCCGTAATAGTCGTCATCGTCCATTTTCCCAAGATATTCAAACTTGGCCAGCTCAGCTCCCTTATTTAAACACTCCCCTAAACTCATCTCGTCTGGAAATTGCAATAACTGACTGTATAATTTAGCTTCTTCCAATTCCCGCTTAATTTGCTTGAAATTCATCTTAGCCGAATTAAGAACTAAAATAAGTTCCTTCTCGTGTAGGGTTTGTTTTTGAAAATTAGTAAGGATATTGCTGACAAACTTCTCTCGATTGGTACAAGCAATGATGGATATCAAGACCATTCCCTCCTCCCTAAGCCACAAGTTCTTACGGGACTTATTTTTTTAAAAAAGAGAGTCTATTTTTTTATATCTGTATATTTGCCCATACCGTCCTAGGACTCGTCCGCATAGGATAAGTGAACATGCTTAAAAAATGATTATGAGTGAGGGACGGAAAACATGTCAGAAATAACGATACCAGCTGATTCCTCTTTTAAAAAAATCGGGGTAATTGGATTAGGATATGTTGGTTTACCGCTTGCCCTTTTATTTGCCAAGAAGGGATTCGATGTCATTGGAATTGATGTCGACCAGCGAAAAGTGAATAGTTTAAAACAGCATACTTCATATATACCGGATATTAGTAATGATGAAATCAAGCAGGCAATCACGTCAGGGAAATTTACTGCCGATGCCAGCTATCAGTCTGCCAATAGGGTTGATGTAATTATTATTTGTGTACCCACACCTTTAACGTCCTCCCATTCCCCAGACCTAAGCTATTTGATTAAAGTGGGAAATTCACTTGTTCCACAATTAAAGCAAGGACAATTGGTGATTCTCGAAAGCTCCACCTACCCAGGGACAACAAGAAATGAACTGCTGCCCATCCTAGAAAAAAGCGGATTAAAAACAGGAGTAGACTTTTTCCTTGCATATTCACCGGAACGAATTGACCCGGGAAACAAACATTTTACGGTCGAAGCGGTTCCAAAGGTCATCAGCGGCATCTCATCATGTTGTAAAGAGCAAATCTATCAATTATATAGTCAAATTTACCAACAGGTGGTGGCGGTTTCTTCGCCCGAAGCAGCTGAACTAACGAAGCTGCTTGAAAATACGTTTCGTTTTATCAATATTTCCTTTATCAATGAAATGGCCATTCTTTGTGATAAATTGCACCTAGATGTTTGGGAAGTGATTGATGCTGCCAATACAAAGCCATATGGGTTTACAGCCTTTTATCCTGGACCAGGGATTGGGGGACATTGCATCCCCGTTGATCCGCTCTATTTACAGTGGGTTGCACAGCAAAACGGGACAAATAGCCAATTTATTGAACTATCCCATCAATTAAATCAAAATATCATCAACTATATTGTGGACCAAATTATGAAGCTCTTTCCTGAAAAAAATGCATACATCCTCATTTACGGCGCCGCCTATAAAAAAAATATTAATGATGCCAGGGAATCTTCGATCTTCCCTATCATTGAAAGGTTGATGGGCGAGAGGTTCCGCGTCGATTACCATGACCCGTTTATCCCAGAAATCACAGTGAACGGCATGAAAATGCAGAGTGTCGAATTAACAGAGGAACAATTAAGCAAAGCAGACTGTGTGCTGTTATTAACAGATCACACGGATGTTCCCCTTCAAAAAATAGCCGATCACGCAAAGCTTGTTTATGACACAAGAAATATGACGGAAGGATTGTCTGGTAACGCCAAGTTCATTCGAATGGGAGGAGGTTTTCAATGAAGATACTAGTCACAGGCGGGGCAGGGTTTGTAGGTTCGCATATTGTTAAACGGCTGATTGAGTTGAACCATACGGTAATTACCTTGGATGATTTATCATCAGGGAAACAAGCTTTTTTAAACGAAGTGATCCATCATCCGAATCATACCTTTGTGAATGGTTCCGTGCTTAATCGAACATTGCTTGAAAGCCTAATCGACCAATGCGATCTGGTCTTTCATCTAGCTGCGGTGCTAGGCGTTAAGAATACAGTTGAAAATCCATTAATGGTCATCGAAGGAAACATAGATGGAACCCGGAACGTCCTCGAACTCGCCTTTCCAAGAAAGATCAAGGTGATTTTTTCATCCACCTCCGAGGTCTATGGCAAAAATGATCAACTGCCTTTCGCTGAACATTCAAACAGGGTATTGGGTCCTACCACCACCCATCGCTGGTGCTATGCGACAGCCAAAGCCCTCGATGAACATCTCTGCTTTGCCTATGGTATGCAGGGACTTCCGGTAACAGTCGTCCGTTATTTCAATGCTTACGGTCCACGCGCGACAGCCACTCAATATGGAGGAGTCATCCCTAAGTTTATTACCGCCGCCTTGAAAGGCGAACCGATCACCGTCTATGGAGACGGCAGCCAAACCAGATGTTTTACCTATATTGATGATATGGTGTCAGGCACCTTGAGTTGCATCGATCATCAATTTAATAATGAAGTATTCAATATTGGCAAGGATCAAGTTCTATCCATTAATGACTTAGCTAAGAAAATCAAAACACTCACCCATTCGTCTTCTCCGATTGTCCATATTCCCTATGAAAGTGCCTATGGTGAAGGCTATGAAGACACACCTAATCGAATTCCAGATCTGACAAAGTCTAACCAGTTGTTGCATTTCTATCCTTCGATTGATATCGATGAAGGCTTAAGGAAAACCATTGCTTGGTACCAAACAGAATTAGAGAAGGGTCAAGCATGAGAGTCTTAGTAACGGGTGGAGCAGGATTTATTGGCTCCCATATTGTTGATTTGCTGATCGCTGAGGGGCATGAAGTGATTGTGGTTGATAATTTAAGTACGGGGAATAAAGAGTTTGTTAATAATAGGGCGACCTTTTATGTCGCAAATATATGCTCACCGCAGTTAGAGGGTATTTTTTCAAAAGAAAAACCAGAGTATGTGATTCACCAAGCTGCTCAGGTGGATGTTGCCAAATCGATTCAGGATCCTGCTTTTGATGCGCAAACGAATATTCTTGGTACGATTCGTTTGTTGGAATGCTGCCGGAAATTTAATGTTCGAAAAATTGTCTACGCTTCTTCCTGTGCAGTCTATGGCGAAACGGACGACTGCAGTATTAATGAGACTTCGCTGACGGAACCCATCTCCTATTATGGAATCTCCAAGCAAACGCCGGAAAAATACATTCAACTCTATTCACAATTTTATTCGCTTCCCTATACCATCCTCCGTTATGCCAATGTATACGGTCCACGTCAAACTCCCAAAGGAGAAGGCGGAGTTGTGGCTATTTTTCTACAGAAGGCTTTAAAGGGCGAACAATTGATGATATACGGGAACGGGGAACAAACACGAGATTTTGTGTTTGTGAAAGATGTTGCTGCAGCCAATCTCCTTGCGCTTGGTAAAGGAGACAATGAAATCATCAACATCGGACTGAATCAAAAAACGAGCATTAATCAACTGTTTGGAGTAATTTCCGCACTGGGTGAAATTTCTTTGGGTGTCCCCATTTATCTTCCTGCTCGTAATGGTGATATCCTTTACAGTCAGTTGAATAATGCAAAAGCATTACAACAGTTGGGGTGGAAGCCTCGTTATGATTTGTTTAGCGGCCTAAAGGAGACAAGGCTGTTTTATGAAAAAGAAGCGTCCAGTAAAGCAGGGGATCCAGATGAACAAAGGTGAAGTGACCGTCCTGATCCCCTTTTATAATCCAGGGGCCTATATTAGGGAAGCATTGGCTAGCGTATTTGCTCAAACCTATCAAGACTGGCAGCTTATTTTAATTGATGATGCTTCTACTGATCATACGGATGAAATGATTGTAGATTACCTTAAAGATCCTCGGGTTAAAATGGTGAGTCATTTGGTCAATCAAGGCCAGTCGAAAAGCCTAAATACCGGACTTAAACTAGTCGAAACACCGTTTGTCATCCAACTCGATGCCGATGACTGGTTTTTCCCTCATACATTAGAAGTTTTAATGAAGGAGACATTGACGGTGCCTGACACCACAGCCGTTATTAGCGGCAATATTAATCTTGTTTTTGAAGATACGATCATTGATAGTCATTTAATAAGGAGTTTCAATAAACAGATTTTGAAAAGGCAAGAAAAGAGGCAGCGTCACCGTGGCGTTCCGGGGAAAACGAAAGTAAAAAAAGGGCGTTCCTTTCAGGACCGTTATGATTTTCTCCTCGCCAACTGTTCCGTCTGGCCGAGGTTTTACCGAACGTCTGCCTTAAAGAGCATAGGCGGCTGGCCGGTTGATGACCCCTATGAAGGCCGCTATGCGGAAGACATAAGGGTTCTTTTTCGTCTCATTGAAGATTATCACTTCCATTGGGTAGATGTGCTGTTGTTAAACCATCGTCGTCATAGCAAAAATCAAACCAATCAGATGGAAATATACAGAAAGATCACCGAGTGGACAGTACGCGACGCCTTACTGCGGTGGGGCGATGAATATGAACCTATCTTTAACACGGTGGAAGATGGCTGGATTGCAGTATCTGATCTAAAACCTAAAAAAACTAATCGATTGAGGAGAGGATATTAACAAGGTTATCAACATTAATTACCTCTATATCCACACCATATAAGAAGATATCAACAGATTTCAACCATTTATACACAGATTATGTGGGTAACTTTTTCTTTCCCATAAAGAAATTACAAATCAGGGGATTTATCCACATATTCCACAGTATTATCCACAAAACCAACAGATTTACCCACAATCGATCTTTATCTATCCACATTTCATATGAATTTTATCCACATTTCTCATTACAAAAGGCCTAAGATCAACTCTAGGCCTTTTGTAATCACTTGCTTGAACTCTCATCGGGATTGGGATTTTCGTAACGTTCAACAATCTCCTTCAGTTCACCCGTGTCCCCTTTTGCATTTATAATCTCAAACAGTTCATTTAAACCTTCACTAATTTTCTCATCATCCTGCTTCATTCACTTTACCTCCTCATTTATTCATAGGATGACCCTTGAGAAATGAAACTATGTTATTTAACGATTGCTGCCCTTAATTTATTAATTCCAAACTCCAAATACCCCTTTAAACAGGTCAACATATACACCCAGCCTTCTTTATTATCAATCAACTGAGCGACTAACTCATCATCATCTTCGCTAAAACCTTCTTCGATCACTTCAATAATGGTACTTGATTGATCCAATTCTTCCAGAGAAATTGTTACACAATTCCCTTTTCCATCTGTCCCCCACCGGAACACGATTTTCTTATTTACCACGACTTCGATGACTTCAATATCGACTTGTGCATCGTATTCTTCATATCTTAATGTGACTGTTTGTCCCTGCTCCCATCTCGAACTTGATGAGAACCAGAAATTCTTGATTTTCGAAGGGTCTACGAAGGCTTCAAATACCTCATTAGCTGGTTTTATTATTTTAAATTTTGTCAGATTATACATTTCGAAATCATCCCTCTTTTACTATCGTTAATATATGTAATGGTTGTCCTATTATTTTATTTTATACCTTTTAGTCTATAAAAACATAAAAGCCTGTACCACACACAGATACAGGCTTTTTTTTAAATATGATTTCGCTTAGATTTTTAAACCAAACTCGACAACTTTACTATTATGATAGCTAGCTCTAATCATAAACTTGGCTCTTAATTCTTCATCCAGGCAATCTTGCTGTAAAAGCGCGTTGTGTCTGTGCTGGATTAAATGATAATAATATTTTCCCTTTAAGAACATTTTCAACACAAAAATCCTCCTCAATAGTCATTTACATAAATCGACGGAGTTATCGTGTTCGGTAACTGGCAAGCATCGTCGTTAAACCTTAGCCCCTTTAGTTTTGCGTCACCATTTTTCAATGGCTTTGCCGTTTCGTACGATTTATGTGTTATTAAAAATATATGCAACTGAATTATAAAATAAAAGTGTCTTTGTACCTACACTCACTTAATAGTTAACTTCCTTTTGTCGTTATAGCTGGGATGGCTGCCAATTGATTCTACCAAACATATCGATGAAACATCCTTAGATTCACAGACGTTTTGAAATCATATTGGACAGAATTTAGAATGACGTTTTAAAGTCTCTAATCCTGTCCATGATGTTTACTGTAGTGAATTTTAAAAAAAAGGAAGTTAACTATGTTAAAAATACGTTTCGTCTTTTTGACTCTTATGGTGTTTGCAATCTCTTTGACGGGCTGCACAGGAAAATTTCATTTTATGCAAGACGATGGAAAATTGGACAACAATTCCTCAACTGATGCAGTAGGTCAGCAAAAGGATGCTAACGTCCAAGTTGGTTCCTCCCCAAAGGTGATCCCTGTTCTTGTTAATAAGGACAATAAACTGCCCGATAATTATCAGCCAAGTGATTTAATTTACCCTGACATCCCATTTACGTTCGCACAGAAAGCAGAAAAACGGCAAATGAGGGCCGAGGCAGGTGCGGCGATCGAAAAATTATTCGCAGGCGCAAAACAACAGGGTGTGCATCTGTTAGGTGTTTCTGCCTACAGGTCCTATGCTTCTCAAACTGCATTATTTAATTACTATGTTAATCAAGATGGATACGAAGCGGCTAGAACTTATAGTGCGGTTCCAGGAACGAGCGAGCATGAAACTGGCCTGGCTATTGATGTGACCGGCGGAGATGGAACATGTGCGGCGGAGGACTGCTTTGAAGGAACAAAGGAGGCAAGCTGGCTCCAAGATCATGCAGCGGAGTACGGCTTCATCATCCGTTATCCGAAAGGTAAAGACTCGATCACCGGCTACCAATACGAACCCTGGCACCTGCGCTATGTCGGCAAGGCAATCGCCAAAGAAATCATGAGCCGCGGCATCACCCTCGAGGAATACTATAATGCCACAGTTGTGAATAATTAATTGATGTGGTGCTTTTAATGTGGTGTCAGGCACCGTAAAAAGCGGAGCGCCCGTTTAGCTGGTTTCCGGTGCCTCGATTTCTGGTGCCTGACACCGAAATGGTTCGATCATGTGTAAGAGTCAAAAAGGCCCTCACTACAACCGGAGTTGCAGTGAAGGCCTTTTTTGTTTATTTTCCTTTTATCTCTAATAATTTCAGTCGAAGGTCGTTTTCCATCGAAGCTAGTTCCTGTTCGGCTTGGCGGCGCTTATGGCGGCCTTCCTCTTGGATTCGCATGGTTTCTTCAAGTGTCGTGATTAGGCTTTCCTGGGTTTTCTTTAAGGTTTCAATATCAACGATGCCGCGCTCATTTTCTTTCGCCGTCTCGATTGTATTGGTTTTTAGCATTTCTGCATTTTTCAAAAGGAGTTCATTGGTTGTTTTCGAAACCTGTTTCTGAGCCTCGACTGCATGACGCTGGCGTATTAACGTCAACGCAATCGCCACCTGATTTTTCCATAACGGAATCGCCGTCATAATCGATGATTGGATTTTTTCCACTAGAGCTTGGTTCGTATTTTGAATCAAGCGAATCTGCGGAGCACTTTGAATGGTAATTTCCCGGCTTAATTTTAAATCATGGAGACGCTTATCTAAGCGATCCGCAAATTGGATCATATCGTTAACTTCTTGAAATTTCATTTGGTCATTGGTTCCTTCGGCTGCTTTTTTCAGCTGTGGAATTGTCTTTTCCTGCATTTCTTCAAGCTTGATCTCCCCAGCGGCAATATAGACATTAAGGGCATGGAAGTATTCCTTATTCGTCTCATACAACTTTTCAAGCAATTTAATATCCGACATCAGGACATTTTTACTGCGATCGAGTTTCACACTGATTCGGTCAATTTGGGCGCCTGTTTTTTGATATTTTGAGAGCACTTCTTGAATCGAACCTGAAATTTTTCCAAACATACGAGCAAATAAGGATGGTTTCCCATCCTTCAAATCATCCGGATTCACTTCATCAAGTCTCTTCATTAAATCACTGATGATTTGCCCGATTTCACCCACATCTTGTTTCTGCACATGCTCTAGCATTGTATGCGAGAAAGATAATAGCTTACCTTGGGCTTGGGTACCATATTGAATCATCGACTGATGGTTTGTTGGATCGATTTGTTCAGCAATCTGATATGCCTTTGCGCGATGTTCTTCTGGTAGCACATCAATTAATTTAACAGGCCTAGCCTCACTTGTGTGCTGGACCGGATTTTTTGAAAGCTCTAGTTTATCCCCAAACGGGTCGGCAAGGATATCATCTAATAAATTTCCAGTTTTATTGGGTTGGATTGGGTTGTTTTCGTTCATTTTAGCCACCTATTTTCTTCCGGGAATTTAGCGTCCTTTTGCTTATTGAGGGTATGCTTTGCGACGTCAATTTCAAAATTTAAGTGATCGATATCATCGGAAATCACTTTATATAAATCCTCTTCCAATACCTTGGTTAGTTCATTTAGTGTATGACGAGTTTCAATAAGAGATTGGCCCATTTCCATGTTCTTTTTCGGCTGGGAGGATAAAAAGCTATATTTCTCGGTAAGCTCAACGATTGAATCTAAATGTGAAAAATAAAACTGCTCTGCCTGGTAAAATCGCTTCGGCTCTTTGGTTGTCATCTTGTGTATTTTTTTTGTAATTCGAAGAAGATCAATTCTTTGTTTTACGGAAGAAATATCACGAATGGTAAAAAGGTTTTTATTTAAGCGAATGATTTTCTGTTTGGCTTCCATTAGGTTTTTCCGAATGTATCGATATTCTTTTCTTGATATCTGATGCTTTTTTAAAAAGCTTCTATTCATAACGATGAATAGGATTAAATGGGTAAGTATCCCCCCGGTAATGGCAATGCCCGTTGACGGCCAAAATGCTTGACCCAAAGGAAAAAAGCAGACCAGCCAGGTTACCACTGTTAATGGGACGGCTACAAATGAACGAAGAAGAAACGACAAAATCGGGTTCATAATAAATCGACTCCTGAGTTAAGACATCTTTATATTCCTACGAATGAATGCAATGGAATGTTTCAATTTCCTCAAAATATAAACCAAAAAGAAAATTATTTCCATTTACTACTTTAACAATACACGAAAAAACTCCTGCCTGCCATAGACCTCAAACGGAAAGAAATCTAGGTCTTGAGACGTATTTTTAGATGGTGTCATTATGGTGTCAGGCACCGCTCGTGGACACTTGCACCATTTGTCCACGTACAGTGGACAACGTGTTTTGGGTTTCCATTCTTTTCAAGTGGGATGCCTTTATGAGGAATCCCAATTATCTAGGCTTCTGCCCAAGAGTAAACTAATACGATGCATAGGATAGATACGATAGTGAGGAGAGAGGAGAATATTATGTATAATCCTTATAATATGCCTATAGATTATCAAAGTGGATTGAACCAGCTAAATTATAGTAGACAATATCATGGCGGACAGCATCAGCATCACGGTGGCGGGCAACATCATGGTGGACAACATCACCATGGCGGCGGACAACAACATCACGGTGGACTACATCACCATGGTGGTGGACAACAGCACGGTGGGCAACATCACCATGGTGGCGGGCATTCAGGTTTTAACCTTGGATCATTGGGATCTAGCTTGCTTGGGCTTGGCTTAGGTTATTTAGGAGGAACCGCGCTAGGAAATGGACCTAATCCAGGCGGATATGGGTATGGCGGCTTCCCTGGATACGGTGGGTTCGGAGGATACGGCAGCGGTGGACCAGGTCAGGGATACAATCCTTATGGCCCAGGAGTCGGTGGAGGATTAGGCTTTCCTGGTGTTGGCACGCCAGGTTACCCAGGATCAGGACCTAATATAAACATGTACGGACAGCAATTCCAACCAAACCCTGGTTTTAGTAGTGGCTATGGGTCATGGTCTCCTAACGAATATGGGATCCCAAGTGTAAATCCAAGTTTGGGCACATACTAAATTCAATTCACCTCAAGGATTAAAATACTGCTCATAAATTAACTAATAAAGGGAAGCCCCAATGAGCTTCCCTTTATTAGTATTTGAGTTCCAATCCATACATTACTAGATTAATCCCCATGTAATCACATGGGGATAGACACTGAATGTGGAGGAAATGATTTAGTAATTAATAGGAACTTGATAGCCTTTATCATGCTTTCTAGCAAAATCCTCTGGATTTGCAACAAGGTATAGGATACCTTCTATAAAACCTATAATTGTAGGAACATAAGTCCAGCAGAATATCAAATAAAGAATCCCCATACCTGGTCGGCCGAGATAAAACTTATGGGCCCCAATACCACCGAGTAGAATACCTAAGATCCCCGCGGTAGTTTTGTTTTTAGTATACCTAGCAACAAAGCCACCGACTCCCCCACTAGCAGCGCTTGATGAACTAGATGAGCTTGAGGCACCGCCTCCGCCACCAGCATTCATAAACACCATTGGTTGATTATTTTTGCTACCATCTTCAAGCTTTTCCATTTTTCTCTTATTTTCATCAAATAACTCATTTACACATTTTTTGCAATAATTTTTACCCTTAAGCTCTGTGTTGCAATTATGACAAATAAATTTCCCACAGCCTACACAGGTACCAACTGATTCCGCATCATCATGAACATAACAAACGCTCATTTTACAACCCCCAATAGTAGTTGTAAAAAAAATTAATATCTTAATAGACATTTTACTACAATTGGTAATATATTTCTCTGAAATTTTACAAAATTTTTAGGAAATAGAAAAGTTTGGTTTTATATACAACAAATAGTAATGGGTGTATTAGCTAAAGAATGTAGAGTTTGAGTTTTGAAGAATTATGAATTAGAAAGTTGATATAAGATTAAAGATTAAAAAAGCAGGATAACCATAGAGGCAACCCGCTTTTAAAAAGATATTATCGTTCATATAGTTCAAGCGGCAGCCCATCCGGGTCCGCGAAGAAGGTGAATTTCTTGTTTGTTACGGGGTCCACACGCACGACCTCCACATTCACTTGAAACCTTTTCAAATATTGGACCGCATCTTCGATATCATCTACTTCAAAGGCTAGATGTCTCAAACCTGCTGCTTCAGGATAGCTTGGCCGGACAGTTGGTTCCGGAAAAGAAAACAACTCAATCTGATATTGACCATTCACTTCCAAATCCAACTTATAGGAATCTCTTTCCTTTCGGTAAACTTCATTAATAGGTGTCAGCCCAAGGATTCGAACATAAAAATCCTTAGATTTTTCATAATCCGAGCAAATCACCGCAATATGATGGATCTTATTTAACTTCATCTATCCACATCCCCCTTAAAAATCATCACTCAAACCAAATACCTCTTGTCTGCTCAAATAGACAAGAGGTTCTATTATCAACTTAACTGTCCACCCTACGCGGACAAAACCATAAAAGTGTCCACAGCTGGTGCCTGACACCACATCTTTTAACACCACATCTTTCCCCCCACTCTATTCGCCAAAATCCGTTGGGCGGTCGCCATTTTTAAAGTGGTGAAGGATGGCTTTGACGATTCGTTCGGAGGCGAACCCATCTCCGTAAGGATTGGAGGCGTGCGCCATTCGGTCATGTGCGGCTTGGTCTGACAACAACTCATCTGCAAGTCGAAAGATGGTTTTCTCATCGGTTCCAGCCAGTTTTAATGTACCCGCTTCAATTCCTTCTGGGCGCTCGGTGGTATCACGCAAAACTAGCACCGGTACACCCAAGGATGGTGCCTCTTCCTGTACACCGCCTGAATCGGTCAGAATCAGATAGGCCCTTGCGGCAAAGTTATGGAAATCGATCACATCTAAAGGCTCAATCAGATGAATTCTCTTGTTTTCTCCCAGGACTCGATTGGCAATTTCACGAACCACTGGATTCATATGGACCGGATAAACCACCTGAACATCGGCATGCTTTTCGACCACACGGCAAATTGCACGGAACATATTTTCCATTGGTTCTCCTGTGTTTTCCCTGCGATGGGCCGTCATGAGAATTAACCGGTCATTCCCGAGTTTGTCTAAAACCGGATGAGAATAATTCGCTCTCACCGTTGTTTTTAGCGCATCGATGGCCGTATTTCCAGTGATATAAATAGCCTTTTCTCTCTTATTTTCCACCAAAAGGTTTTGCTTCGATTGGACCGTTGGCGAGAAATGGAGATCGGCCAAAACACCCGTCAACTGGCGGTTCATTTCCTCTGGGTACGGGGAATATTTATTATGAGTCCGGAGTCCGGCTTCCACATGACCAATCGGAATCGAGTGATAAAAAGCAGCTAAGCTTGCCACAAATGTTGTTGTCGTATCACCATGGACCAGCACAATATCTGGCTTGACGTCGGCAAGAACTTGATTGAGCCCCTCTAAGCTTCGCGTCGTAACATCCAGAAGAGATTGCCGTTCCTTCATTATATTTAAGTCATAATCAGGCGTAATTTCAAAAATATGCAACACTTGGTCAAGCATCTCGCGGTGCTGCGCTGTCACCGTCACAATCGGTTTAATTTTATCAGGATATTTCCCCAATTCTTTTACCAAGGGAGCCATTTTAATTGCTTCCGGTCTCGTTCCAAACACAGTCATTACCTTTAATTGATTGTCCATAGAGGCCTCCAACTATATCTTCAGTCCAATATCATTTACATTCACTAAACATGATACCAAAGATTATACATTTATGAAAAAACAATCCTCCCTGTTCTGTCATTAAAATTCCTCAACTAACAATGACGCCTTGTAATTATCTAAAATTTTATATGTACAATATTACTTTTTTCACAAGGGCGAATATATTGCAGAGTAAATTTTTAAAATATCCAACCTAGGAGTGAATTATATTTTGAAAAAAAGGGCCCTTTTTACCATCCCTATCAGCTTGCTACTCATCGCAGTAATGGTGGCTTCCATTTTCCTCATCAATCTCAAACCAGCCGCTGGGAAAATCACTCAAGCCCAAAAGCTCGCTGAATACTCCAAGCCGGCAGTCGTTCGAATCATTGATTATGCTGTTGTCCAGTGGCAATTTAATAATCCCAATGATCCTGAAGTCATCGCCATATTGGAACAGCTAAATAATCAATCCGTAGTGGGCGGCTCAGGTTCAGGGGCCATTATTAGCTCTAACGGCTATATCGTTACCAATGCTCACGTTGTTGAAGCGACTCAAAAGGAAGACGAGGATATTGCCAATGCTGCGTTTGAACAACTGGTAACGATTATCGCGGACTATTTTAAGGTAGACTATGAAACAGCCTACAAGTATATGGTCCAGTATACACAATACACTAGTATCGAAAAGGTTCTAAAAGTAATTTTACCAGGTGGGGATGTACTTGATGGCGAGGTTAAAAGCTATGGTGCTCCTATTAATGAAGGAAAAGATGTCGCCGTTCTAAAAATTGAAGGGAAAAACCTGCCGACTCTACCGCTTGGAGATTCTGATAATATCCAGAACCAAGATAATATTTGGGTCAGCGGCTATCCTGCTGCGGCCGATTCTGATTTATTATCTCCAGATTCGTCGTTAGTTTCTTCCATGAATGCAGGCCAAATTTCAGCAACCTCCAAAAAGACCGAACAAGGAAGCCCGGTCATCCAAATTAACGCAGCGGCTACCCATGGGAATAGCGGTGGACCGGTCATCAATGCAAAAGGCGAAATTATTGGCTTGCTCACCTTTAGAGGCGACACAGTCAATGGCCAAGAAGTCCAAGGCTTTAATTTTGCCGTTCCTGTTAATACCGTTAAAGAATTTGTCAACCAAGCGGGCGCAAAAAATGCGAAGAGTGATACGGATAAGCTTTATCAAGAAGGACTTAACCTTTACTGGGGCGGCTACTATAAGCATGCGTTAGAAAAATTCGAGGCGGTCCAACGGATTTATCCGAATCATTCCGAAATAAAACAATATATCGCGAACTCCGAGAAAAAGATGGGCAGCAGCAAGACGCTCTGGTCTGATTATGCGACTATCTTCTACATCGTTGATGGTGTTGCCGGATTGCTCATAATTATTCTTCTGTTGTTCACGTTTGCCTTTAGACCAAAGCAGCAGGTAGCTGCGGCATCGGGTAATCCGAACCCAACGCCTGTAGAACCTGAAAATACCCTAACCGACCTAAATAATGATGGAAAAATCGACGTTCAAGATATCCTCCTCGCCCTTCAAGAGGCTCAGAAAAAGCAGAAAAAAGACGAGGAATAATGTGGTGCCTGACACCAATATACCACGATAAAACCTATAGAAAAATGGGATGTAGTTGATACTACGTCCCATTTCTTTAAATAAGAATCCATATCATTAAGGGAGAAATCGCAGGTTTGATGATCTATCCGGAGGAATTATTGCTGCAGCCATGAGGTATGATGAAGCACATTTATCCATTTACAGGTTAATTGGCGGTATGGCCGTTATGGCACTAAGCCTGTTATTATTTATATAAGAGTATGCTGATGGGTGTCAGGCACCATGTGAATTTTTCACATGGTGCCTGACACCCAACTATTCTATTAGGAGGTGAAGTCAAATGATTTACTTTTTTCTAGTCTTATCCTATTTGATTGGGAGTATCATGTTTGGATTTCTGGTTACGAAAGCTCTCTACCTTAAGGATATTCGCCTTCATGGGAGTGGAAATGTAGGGGCGAGGAACGCAGGACGCCTTCATGGAAAAACGGCCTTTGTATTGATATTTCTAGGGGATGCTCTAAAAGGTGGCCTCGTCATACTGCTGGCTCGATATTTTGGATTTTCTGACCCCGTTCAACTTGTTGGTTTAGGCATGGCCATTTTAGGCCATCTGAAACCAATTACCCTGAACTTTAAGGGAGGAAAAGGGATCTCAACTTTTATTGGCGGAATAATTATGTTTGAACCGCTGCTTGTTTCCGTTATTATCTTAGCATTTCTAGTACTCTATCCCTTTACAAAGAGCTTCACTTTTTCAGGATTAGGTGCATTCCTATTCATTCCTCCTTTTCTATTAATCATCGACCATGATTGGATAAGTTGTGCAATTGTATTGTGTATCTTAGTATTCATTTTCCTGGCCCATTGGGACAATATCAAGGTGAGACTGAAAAAATAACATCAGATGTCTACAGTCCACCCCACATGGACATTTTAGCGATTTTGTCCACGGATGGTGCCTGACACCATCTGATAAATTCAACTGATGACACTAACTGACCTCCGTTCACACTTCATTTAACTGAACAGCTTCCCAAATACTTTGATCTGTTATGGCGGGGCTTGCTTGCAGGTCAGAGATGGTGCGGGCGAGACGGATGATTTTGACTTGTGTGCGGTTGCTCCAACTCTTCTTTAAAGCGAGTCGTTGCAATGTAGATTGCTGTGTGTCTGTCAATGGGCTTGTCCTTAATAGCATTTCGTAAGGGATTCTGCTATTGCAAACCTCCATTCCATAACGATCATATTGCCTGTTCCTTGCTTCCTCCACTCTCCCCCGGACAATTTTTGAGGACTCTCCTGCTGTTTCAATCGCAGCTGCATTAAAATTAATGGGTCCTAAGGAGAGATTAATATCAAACCGATCCCTGAGCGGACCTGAAAGCCTATTTTGATAGGCGAGTATCTGCTTCTTGGAACAGGTGCAATAATGTGAATTTGACCCTTCATAGCCACATGGGCATGGATTCATTGCCGCTATCAAAATAAACGACGCCGGATAGGTAATGGTCGCATGGGTGCGGCTAATCATGATCAACCCATTTTCTAATGGCTGCCGCAGCATATCTAATGTTTTTTTCGAAAACTCGCCAATTTCATCGAGAAACAAAACACCATGATGTGCTAACGAAATTTCGCCTGGCTTTGGGTATTGTCCGCCCCCGATTATAGAAACACCTGAAGCTGAGTGGTGCGGATTTCGATAGGGAGGCATATTGGAATGAGAAAAGGAATTTTGACTCAATTGATACAAACTGATTACTTCAAGTAGCGACTCTTTTGTTAATGCTGGTAAAATGGACGGGAAACTTTCAGCTAACATACTTTTTCCACAACCTGGTGGTCCCGTCAGCAAGACATGGTGTTCTCCGGCCGCAGCTACCTCTAAAGCATGTTTCGCTCCTGTATGACCAATAATCTGCTGCATATCTAAATAAACAGTGTTGGTGAACCTCTCGTCATCCTGCTTTTTTTTAAAAGGAGGAATCCATTGACCTGAAAGATGTCCAATCGCATCCTGTAAACTAGAAACATAGATGATTTCCAATGGCTTAAGATCTAATACCGGCAATTCCTCATCAAAAGGCATATAAAGCTTATGAATTCCCAGCTTCTTTGCCGCAAGTACAGCAGGCAGCATTCCTTCGACAGGCTGAATCGATCCATCCAACGATAATGATCCCAGAAAACCAGTATCCTCGGGGACGATTACCTCCAGTTCATGCAAACTTTGCAGTACAGCAATCGCCATCGGAAAATCAAACATAGAACCGTACTTTTTTTGATCCGCTGGTGATAGATTAATAATGATTTTCTGACCTGACAGGTGATAACCTAAGGTTCGAAGCGCTGCAATGATTCGCTCCTTTGATTCTTTTACAGCCGCATCTGGCAATCCAACAATTTTAAACGAATCGTTCCCTACATAAGAGCCAACCTCGACATGCACCCGATATCCTTCCATCCCTTTTAAGCCGATACTCGTTACTTTAGCCCACATGTCTTTTCCTCCCTCTTAATCATGTGAATTTTTCCATCTTCCCAAAAGAACTTGTCGGTTGGTAATGCCTTTATATAATTTTCATAGTGTTGTATTGGTGGGTCGGGAAAATATGAAAGTAGTGTTTTTGGGGCAATCAGAGGGATACTTTCTCCAAAGACATAGGCTCGGCAGCTGCTCCAAGGGTAATCCTCAGGTTTTGCCACCATTCCTGCTGAGTGGGGATTTAAGTGAATATATTTACTCACGTCTATCTCATATTCGGGAGAATTGAGGAGCTCGGCACCATAGCGCTTATCGAATACATGACCGGAGAAATCGTACTTTCTATTAAAATACTTTGCAAATTTGGTGTTGAGATTTTTCATGATATTACTCAAAGGGGTTTTTAGCGTTTCGAGCTGTAGGTGGGTATGATTTGTCATCAGGCAGTAGGTGTGAAGGTTGAATGGGTAACGTTCTCTTGTTTCTTGAACTAAAGCTAGGTACTTCTCAAAATCTTCATCTTCGAAAAATAGCGAACTTTTCCTAATTCCTCTAGTGGTAACATGATACTTTGCGCCTTCAAACCAAGGCCGGACACTGCGAACCATTGCAATCACTCCTTATTTAGTAAATTGGTAGAATTCAGGTGGGGAATCGAGGTAGATAATGAGGTCATCCGAAGCAAGCATTCCCCTTAAAACAGGAACAGCAAATAGTAACCACTATTACCTTTCGACACCCTCTCCAAAAATCCTGCACAATTCACCAAAATTCACCTTATCTATATAATTTTGGGTATTAACAACTGTCCATCCAGGAAAGACAGGTGTCCACGCGCGGTGCCTGACACCATTCTCTAAAAAGATGTATAAAAAGTCCTAGTGTGTAATATTTATTTTGTATGGATTTATAATTCTTATTTTCTATATGGGGGGGATGTCTCGCGGTGAGGGTAATTCAATGGCTGTTGGGTGCATTGCTTCTTGTGTATGGGATTTATCTTATTTTTGGTGTGCAGGAGTTCTTTGGAACCTTAGCAATAATCGCGGCTTTTTTTATCTTTCCTAGTTTAGGAAATGGAAGGAAAAGTTCCTATAGCAATGATCATGTACATTATTACGAAAGCGATTCAGACAGCACTGATGACGACCGCGGTTCCGACGGTAACGGGGATTCCGGAGGCGATTCGGGTGGAGACGGCGGCGGTGGAGATTAATCCTCACAGAAAAGCATCATTGAAAAACACCCTTGCCTTAGAGACAAGGGTGTCATTTTTTGAAGGCTAAACTACTATTTGTATGAAAATAGCAATCAAATCCAGCCAAAGGCATGAATGCAAGCAGTTACTTATTTTTTGTAAAAAAATACAAAAACCATACGGCATGATTTTGCTCATCTGCTGCCGCTCTTCGAAATGCCTCTTTTATGGTTGGGTCCGAAGTTCCATCAGCTACTTCTAGGTAAAAATCTACGGTTGTTTGTTCATCTTGTAACGCAAACTCTAAGCCATTTAAATAAACCTCCGGACATTCCTCGCTGATTTTCGGTTGAGGCTTTCGGCCAGTCAGCCTTGTATAGATCTGATCAAATTGTTGATAATGCTTTGATTCATCTTGACGAATTTCAAGGATTCGACTTTTCTCCTTCTCATTGGGTGCCAAATTTGCTAACTTTTCGTAACAATTTATGGCATTGTACTCACCATTAATCGCCTTTTCTAGTTCTCTTATCAACTTATTATTTTGTCTATATAAGGCATCGTAGTAATTAGTATATGGATACATTGTAGAACCTCCCGATTTTTCTCATGGATATCCTACGTGCGGGAAGATGACTGGGTGCTTACTATCCAGTACTTCTTTGGGAAAATAAACACCGTTTAGTATGGGGCACTTTTAGAAATAATGGTAAAAGTGCTCTCTTCAAAAATAAGCGGAACTTCTAAACGAGGATCCTGCTATTTTTATTGATATTAGCTTACCAAACTGCTTATGCCTTAGAAACGAAACAAATTTTCAACCCTATTTTAATGATAGGTAAACGGCCAAAAGCTCCCTCAAAAATTTTAAAATGGAGGTTCTTACATGAAAAAGAAGTTATTAGTTTTATCCGTGGTCATTACTTTTCTCCTAAGCGGTTGTTCCTTGCTAAATGATGCGAAAGATACGCTCACGTATGTAAATGATGCAAAGGATTACTTAAACAAGGCGACGGCATTTGCAAATGAAGCACCCTCTGTTGCCCAACTTGCCGTTAGAGATAAGCAAAGTGCAGCAGATTTCCAAAACATGCTCCAAGATATGAAACAAGAAATAAATGCATTCAATAAACTTCAAGCCCCAGACGTAGCAGTCGATTTACACCAGCAAATTGTCGACCAAAACAACAAACTTGCAGCCGGAATTGACGTGTATCTAAAACATATGAAGAATGGCTTACTCGATCCTTCTGTCCTTGAAAATACAGAATTATTTCAAAGCGTACAAGATATAACCAATATCCTTAATCAAATCAAAGAGCTCGGGCAGTAATAAATTGTTCTCTCGGGTTCTCGTATATCCAAAAAGGCGGTCACATGGAACTTCTACGTGACCGCCTTTTATTATCCATTTATTCAAACCCAGTACATTATATATAAGACTTAATCACCTATAAAAATAGCTCGCCAGATGTGTTCATAACAAAGAATTTGATGTTATGATAGTAGCAATCTTAAAAATCCAAGTTAAACATGAAAGGAGATTGACTAAGCTATGGCTTCTTTTATAGATGAACGAGATGGTGTTTTTCATGCGGTTTGTCCGCTGGATTGCCCGGATCAGTGCGGTTTACTTCTACATAAGGAAGATGGGAAGGTTATCAAAGTGGAAGGCGATCCTGCGCACCCGGTCACCAAAGGGCATATCTGTAACAAAGTCCGGAATATGACGGAACGGATTTATGATGAAAACCGCCTAAAATTCCCATTGAAACGCATGGGCCCTAAAGGCGAGGGCAAATTCGAACAAATCAGCTGGGAGGAAGCCATCCAGACGATTACTTCCCGTTGGAAAGAGTTGATCGAATCCGATGGACCCGAAAGCATTCTTCCTTACAGTTTTTATGGAAACATGGGCAGGCTTAATGCCGAGGGAATGGACCGCCGTTTCTTCCATCGCCTCGGTGCATCGCGTTTAGACCAAACCATCTGTTCGGCTGCTGGTTCGGTTGGCTATAAATATACCATGGGTGGCAGTATCGGGACCGACCCTGAGGATACGATTCATTCCAAACTATTCCTTTTTTGGGGCGTTAATGCGGCGAGCACCAACATGCATCAAGTCGCGTTAGCTCAAAAAGCCCGCAAACAAAATGGCGCCAAAATCATCGTCATCGATGTTCACAAAAATCAAACTGGTAGATTAGCAGATTGGTTTATTCCGATATTGCCTGGAACCGACAGTGCTCTCGCTTTAGGGATGATGCACATTTTATTTGCTGAAAACCTGGTCAACCCAGACTTTTTACAAAAATATACCGTCGGATTCGAAGAGCTGCGCGAACATGTCGCCCAGTACGACCCTATCACGGTTTCTGCTATTACGGGTGTACCTGTAGAAGATATTTATAAGCTGGCACGGATATATGGCGAGACGTCACCATCCTTTATTCGCATCGGTAATGGACCACAGCATCACGACAATGGCGGGATGTTTGTCCGGACTGTCGCATGCCTTCCTGCTCTCACTGGTCAGTGGCTTGTCAAAGGCGGCGGCGCGATCAAAGGAAATTCAGCCTATCTTGCTCCGAATACGGCTCACTTGCAACGACCCGATTTATTAAAAAATAAACATACACGCGTGATTAATATGAATTTACTTGGTGACGCATTACTTTCACTAGACCCTCCTGTGAAATCACTTTATGTGTACGGTTCGAATCCTGCCGTGGTCGCACCTGAGTCTACTAAAGTCCGAAATGGGTTAGCGCGGGAAGACTTATTTACCGTGGTCCATGATTTATTTTTAACAGAGACAGCCAAATACGCGGATATTGTTTTACCAGCGACATCCTCCTTTGAAAACACGGACATCTACACATCGTATTGGCATCATTACATTCAACTGCAGCAACCCGTTATTGCACCATTTGCTGAGTCAAAATCCAATGTCGATGTGTTCAGGCTACTCGCAAAGGAAATGGGATTTAATGAACCGCTTTTCCAAGAGACAGAGGCACAAATGATTACTCAAGCCCTTGATAATCCGCGCAATCCATATTTGGAAGAAATTACTTACGAAGGATTAGTTGAACATCAATTTATGAAAGCCAAGTTGAAACCGTTTCTTCCTGGGATCCTGCCAACCCCAAGTGGAAAAATTGAATTATTTTCACAGAAGATGCAAGAGGATGGCTATCCCCCATTGCCAACTTACGTACCTTTAGTAAACGATGGGGATCATCCGTATCAGTTTGTTCCTGGCCCGAATCATAATTTCTTAAACTCTACCTTTTCCAACAATCCAAAGCACATCAGCTTGGAAAAAGAACCAAAGGTGTTTATGAATCATCAGGATGCTTTCACGGCGGGGATTGTAGATGGAGATATGGTCCGTGTCTGGAACGATCGAGGAGAATGCCGGCTAAAGGCGGCTGTCGGAGATCAAGTTCTTCCTGGAGTCGTCGTCACGCAAGGACTGTGGGCGGATTCCGTTGACTCAAAACAGCTAGTAAACTCCCTCACCCCGGACCGTATCGCCGATATGGGCGGCGGTGCCACCTTCTTTTCAGGGAGAGTAAGTGTGGAGAAAATATAGAAAATGCCTGATACCCACTACGGGTGTCAGGCACCTTTTTTACTCGCCTTGTATCCATGCCCGATCATTTCATGGACATTATGGACGGTGACATAGGCGTTTTCATCTACTTCCTTAATAATACTTTTCAGTTGGACGATTTCCTGCTTATTGATGACGATATAAAGGACTTCTCTGTTCAGACCGCTATAGCCCCCTCGACCGTCTAAAACGGTTAATCCGCGCGACATCCGACTGGTGATGTTGGCCAAGACCTGTTCAGGAGAATTAGAAATAATCATCACTGCTATCTTTTCATCGAGTCCTTCGACAATGAAATCAATCGCCTTCGCTCCGATGAACACAATCAACAGCGTATACATCGCTTTTTCCAAACCAATGATGAAAATCGAGCCAACCACTACTAAAATATCAATAATTAGCATGCCTTTCCCAATGCTCCAACCTAGCAATTGGTTCGCCAATCTCGCTAATATTGTCGATCCTCCCGAGGTTCCTCCCGTCCGGAAAATCAAACCCAACCCAGCTCCGACAAGCAAACCCGCAAAGATTGAGGCCAAAAACGTATCCTCAGTTAATTGATGTCCAATATCCTCGGTTAAAAATAAACATAGCGAGCATGCTGCAATTGAAATTAGCGTATAAATAAACGATCTTTTTTCAAAAAATTTATAACCGACCGCGAGCAACACTGTATTCAATACAAAATTCACGACACCGGGCGACCAATCAAACAAATAGTGAGCAATAATCGTAATCCCTAGAATCCCGCCTTCTGATAGATGATTCGGGATCGTGAAATAATTGACACCCACCGCAAAAATAAGCGAACCTAGCATTATATACAAAATATCCTTCAACGTTTTCTTCATAAAAAAGAACCCCTTAACGAAATTTATATCCTAATCTTAACCTAGTAAATGATAACCATCAAACTACAAATTAGGCCAAAAATCAAGATAAAAAAATGCTTCAAGAACATTAAATTCTCACTGCATTTTAATCTATAACATCCGCCGCTCCACCAGGAACCTAATATAAAAAAGCCCCGCCTACTTATGTAGACAGAGCTGCCAATTAATAGGTTTGTTTCTGATGCCAATTCCACGCATCTGCAATAATTCGTTCCAAGTTCCGTTCAGCCTTCCAGCCTAGTTCGCTAAGAATTTTTTGAGAGGAAGCGACAAGCATGGCAGGATCTCCGGCACGGCGGTCAGCCATTTCTACGTTTGCCTCCACACCGGTAACTTTTTCACAAGTTTCAATGACTTCCTTAACAGAATATCCTAGACCGTTGCCAAGATTATAAATCTCAGCCGATTTCTTCCCTGTTAATAATGCCTCGAGTGCGAGGATATGGGCACTGGCTAAATCAGTCACGTGGATATAATCGCGAATACAAGTACCATCAGCTGTATCATAATCGGATCCAAAGACAGATACTTTTTCCCGCTGGCCTAACAGTTGTTGAAGGACAATCGGAATTAAATGTGTTTCTGGGTCATGACTCTCGCCAATTACTGCTGATTCGTGGGCTCCTGCTGCATTAAAGTAACGTAAGACCACATAGTTCAATCCATAGGATTTTGAGAAATCAGACAGAATTTGTTCGATCATCAGTTTGGAATGTCCATACGGATTAATCGGTCTGGTTGGAGTTGTTTCATCAATCAACTCCACATCAGGAATTCCATAGGTAGCTGCAGTGGAAGAGAAAATAAAGTTTTTTACGTTGTTTTTCATCATCACTTTTAACAAGGTAAGTGTGGACGCCACGTTATTCTGATAATATTTCAAAGGATCCACAACAGACTCCCCTACCAAACTAAAGGCAGCAAAGTGCATAACCGCCTTGATGGGATAACTTTTGAAGATCATTTGTAAATCTTCTTCATTGCCAAGATCACCTTCGACAAAAACGGCCCGGCTATCAACTGCTGCGCGGTGACCAGTCGATAAGTTATCGAGAACGAGAACCTCTTCTTTTTCTACTAATTCCTTTACAAGATGGCTACCAATGTAACCTGCTCCGCCAACGACGAGAATCATATTCATTTCCCCTTAGCTAGAATTTCAATTACCTTTTTTATTATAGCATTTTGACGAAAAAACGTATATTTTGCGTTAAAGTAAAAAAGTGTCAGGCACCATGTGAATTTTTCACATGGTGCCTGACACCCTGACTGTTATGCTACTTGGCCATCGTTTTTACGACTTTTTCTTTTTTTATCGGCTTTGAGGACTTTTAAGGATAGGTAAATGCCTGAACCGGTTAGGAAGATCATCGCTAGTGCAACTAGGTCGACCAGCCATTTCACATTAGTCGTGCCGATTTTCCCTTCATGAAGACCTCTAATGATACTTGTGATCGAACTCGCTCCGCCTTCTCCCCCAGGGCCGCCGGCGCCCATACGTCCAGGGAATTGACCAGTTGCGTTTGTGCCTGTTTGTCCTTGAGTTTGGCCGTTTGTCTGCGTTTGATTGCTAGCAGGATTCTGCGATTGAGTTTGCCCAGTTGTTTGGCTTGAGTTTGTGGTTGCACCTTGTGGGCCTACACCTTGATTAAATTGACCCGGCTGGAAATTGCCTCGATTTCCTTCCATTTGTGTCTGACCGATTAACCACGGCTCGTTCATTAACAAACCCGTAATTGACTCGATTAGGATAAAGATAGAACAAATTAAACCAATCCATAAATGGGCTTTTCTCGTATTTTTCATATAAATTCTCCTCATTTTGTTATATTTTTATAGATACTCTCTTGTAAATTGCCGCTTTGAACTACTAATTTTTAAAAAAATCAAGTTTATTTGCGAAAAATCGGCATTTATTTGCGGATTAACTGGATTTATTTGCGGATAAGTCGGTTTTATTTGCGAATTTACTAGTTTTATTTGCGGATCAAAATTTCGCCATCGCCAATGAGAGATGAAATCCTTATCGTCCTTATTGGTAGCGAAGTGCTTGAATCGGATTCAGTTTGGATGCCTTGTTGGCAGGGAATACGCCGAAGACGACCCCGACCACAAGCGAGAATAAGAACGATGATAGAATCACGGTTGGGGAGTAAGCGATGCTTAAACTCATCAGTGATGAGACAACCTTTCCTAATCCTAATCCGAATAAAATTCCAATCAATCCACCCATTGAACTTAAGACGACCGCCTCAATTAAGAATTGCAGGAGCACATCACGTCTTTTCGCGCCAATCGCTTTTCTGATTCCAATTTCCTTCGTCCGTTCTGACACGGACACAAGCATAATATTCATGATGCCGATCCCGCCGACAAGCAAGGATATACTTGCAATTCCTCCAAGCATCATCGTCATCGTGTCGGATACCGAACTCATTGTGTCCATCACATCCTGCTGATTCGTTACGCCATAATAGTCACTTTTGCCGGGATACATACTGGCAAGCGACAATTTAACCTCATTCATGACGAAATCCATTTGATCCTCGCTTTTGCCTTGCAAATAAACGGTGCTTATTGTCGTACTGCCAACTAAACGCTGACCCGTGCTTAATGGGACAATGACTACATTATCCCCGCTCTGCCCGAGTGAACTCCCTTTCGAAGCTAAAACCCCGACAACTTTGAACGAGGTGCCTGACACCTGAATATATTGGCCGATTGGATTCTCTGTGCCAAAAAACGTCGCAGCGGTATCCGAGCCAAGAACAACAATCTTTTGGCGGTATTCTACGTCCAGATCGGTAATAAAGCGACCTTGACTAACCTTCGCATCACGTACCGTTGAATAAGCGGCGTTTGTTCCTGTTAAGGTAATCTGTGATGAGGTCCGCTCCTTCTTCACATAAACACGACCCGAAACAACCGGCGCAACAGCTTTGACTCCATCAATATCACTTAACTCACTAATTTTATCCTCGGTTAATTCAATATCGGTACTATAGGTATTAACGGTCAAAAGGTTCGTTCCTAATTGATTGATTTGACTTGTGACGTTTTTCGCTGACCCTTGCGCAATCGACACCAGCACAATGACAGACGAGACCCCAATAATGATGCCGAGCATCGTCAAGACAGCCCGGAGTTTATTGCTTCGAATACTCCGAAGGGCCATCTTAATAGATTGCATGATTCCCAAGTAGTACACCCCCATTCTCAAAGAGCTGGCCGTCTTGAATACTAACCATTCTTCTTGCTTGTTTCGCAATCTCTAGATCATGTGTGATTAAAATAATCGTATGTCCTAATTCATTCAATTCCTTCATTAAAAAAAGAATCTCCTTACTCGTTTTACTATCCAGTGCTCCTGTTGGTTCATCGGCGAGGAGAATCGCCGGCTGCCCAACAAGCGCTCTCGCAATCGCAACCCTTTGCTGCTGGCCTCCGGAAAGTTGGGTTGGAAGATGCCCGGCACGATCCTTCAAGCCCACCTTGTCCAATCCTTCTAAAGCGCGCTCGCGCCTTTCTCGTGTTGATACACCAGCATATAACAATGGCAATTCTACATTTTCGAGTGCTGTGAGCTTACTTAATAAGTTAAAGTTTTGAAAAATAAACCCAATCTTACCATTACGAATGGTCGCCAAGCTGTTATCGTCCATTTTTCCAATATCTTTGCCATCTAGGTGATAGGTACCCTTATTGGGTCGGTCAAGGCAGCCGAGCATATTCATTAATGTTGATTTTCCCGATCCCGATGGGCCAATAATCGCTAGAAACTCGCCCTTTTGAATTTCTAATGACACATCATTGAGGGCATGGACCGTTTCACCGCCAAGTTTATAGGACTTCATCATATTTTTTATCTCAATAATTGGAGTCCTCATTAATTGCCACCCTTTCCGCTCGTGTTAGTTTGTCCCTGTCCACCACCGCTTGGAGGCATTCCACCGCCAGTCATCGCTCCCATTCCGCCCATGCCTCCTTGCATCCTACCGCTTTGATTGGTAGAAGAACTACTAGTTGCAAGAGCAGGTAATTGAATCATTTCGCCTGCCGTTACCCCTTCTGTAAGTTCTACATAATCATCAGTCGAAATGCCCGTTTTCACGGTCTTTTGCTGGCTAGTACTGCTTGCAGAACTAGCATCGGTAGAAGTGGAAGTCACAACAACATACTTCTCATTATTGTTTGTATACACCCCATCAACTGGAACGTAAAGAGCATTTTCCTTACTCTCGGTGAGGATACTAGCTTCTGTACTCATCCCAACCTTTAAGTTTTTAGGTTGATCAATATGAATGGTGACATCAAAAGTGGATGTCCCATTTGCAGATGTTCCTTCTGCTGCAATATCCGTTACCTTTCCAGTAAAAGTGGTGTCAGGATAGGCACTCACGGTTATGCTAACGGTTTGTTTCTTTTTAATCTTAGTAATGTCTAGTTCATCCACTTGAACCACTGTTTGTAAATTCTCGTAATCGGTGAGATGAGCGATAACCTGTCCATTGGTAACCCGTTTTCCATCTGTAACAGAAATGGTTGTAATCTTACCATCGGCTGGGGCCGTAATCGGGTCACTATCATCGGTGAAGGTGATTAACTCATCACCCTCACTTACGGTGTCCCCTGCAGAAACTAACACTTCATCAATTTCATCATTATCGACCGTCGATTTAATGTCTTCACTAGTCACTGGTGCAACGGTGCCAGATCCACTAATCTTCACTTCGAGTTTGCCTTGTTGAACAACGGCGGTTCGAGTTTGAGCCGTTGTCTCCGTGCTGACTGTTTTCGATTTATAGTATTGAAACCCGACAAAGCCAATCACCAAAACACTTATGAGAATCCAAATCAACTTTTTCATTCCTATATACTCCTTTTGCTCCCTGCTGCATTACCCCTCCGACACCAGGGAAGTTTTTATTTGATGAGCCTATTATCTTGCCGGTTCCTTAATTTATCCTTAACAAAGAAAAGCGCAAGCGGTCCGTTTAACGGCGTATAGACTGGAGCGCTCCGACTAAGATAAAGGAAATTAGAAAAGCGTAGGCGCCTTGTTCAGGGGCGACAGGCATAAGACGAGCCGGCGTGAAGGTTGCCTTTTATCTTCAGGACGGATTGGCTTATGACCCCGAGCCCCTAGGCGCTGGAGCTAGACAACACGGTGAGCATAGCGAACCGATGTTGACTTATCGAAGGGAGGAGAGCGAAGTCTACTAGCCGTTGGGCCGCTTGCGCTAGACAGTTAACTAAGTATAGAGTTTCACCTTATTCAATTAGGGTGTCAGGCACCATGTGAAAATTTCACATGGTGCCTGACACCCAGCTTAGAGATGGACAATATTAATAATAGAAAAAGCCTTAATTCCTTGTACAGTAAGGGAATTAAGGCTTTTTTTATGTCATTATTCTTAGGCCAATCTAGATAAGGTAACAAGTGTTTGTTTGAGTAATTGTTCCTAATTTACTTTAATGGAGACAGAATTGCTTTTATTACCAGCCTTATCTTTAGAAAAAATTGTCAAGGTAGTACGTTTTTTCTGAGCTTTAATTTTGACTTTGTAATTTCCCTTTGCATCTACAACTGCGTTGCTTACATATGTTTTTCCATTATAAACATAGACAGTTGAGCCAATTTCAGCTTTTCCTGTAATAATAGTAGTCTTAGAGGTTACTTTATTTACTGAAGGTTTAGCAGGGGCTGTCTTATCAACAACTTTAACACTCTTTGCAGTGCTCACATTCCCAGCTTCATCCGTCACAGTAACCTTTATTTCTGTTGCTGCATGTTGCTTAGCAATTACAAATTTATAATTGCTATTTTTATCAACAGTGGTACTCTTTTGATATTTTCCATTTACATAAAGCTTAGCCGTTGCATTCGCTTCTGCTTTCCCAGTTACAGATGTTGATTGATCCGTTACTTGGTTAACTGTTGGAGTCGCGGGAGCTGTGAAATCCGGCATATTCGTAAATGACGGAAGACCAGAGATATAACCAACACCGCCTGTTTTATCAATACCAATTTCTGTATCCATTGCTTTCTTTAAATCTTCTTTACTAACGGCAGTAATAGCTTTAGCATCTAATTCATCTCCAGGATGTTGGAAATTACTCATAATATAAGAGAAACCATTCCGATCATCCGCTGCGAACAATCCAGTGGATTCCGCTCCTGCTGGGTTCGATAAAATACGTGTTAACTCTTTCGTATCGACATTATAAGCCCATACATAGTTATTCGTATGCTTACTGCTATCTTCACCAATAAATAAGGTTTTCATTTCTTCAGAGTAGCTTAAATTATCAGGACTTGCTACTTTATCTACATTCGCTGTATTACCGAAAGCATCAGCCGTTGCAAGGTCTTCACCTGCAAGTAAACCTGACATCGTTGTAGCTACATATTTACTAAGAATGCCGCGGCCTCTGTTATCTTTTTGACCGCTCATTAAATCTAATTGATAAGTTGCACCGGACTTAATTTTAGGTAATTGCATATCATCAACTGGATCTTTTCCTGTGCTGTCTTTTTCCATGCTGCCGCTTTGGTCGGAAATAGCGATATACACCTTGTTATCTTTGGCGTTATAAGTGACACCTTCCATTTTGTTGAATTCAGTAGTGGCACCAAGGTACGCTGCATACCGGCGTGATTCAAGAAATGCTGCCGCTTTTTCCATACCAGGCTTAAGTTTTACATATTCTGTTTGGCCATAGGAATATTGTTTAATCGCTTTAAAACCTGGTTGAGCAGTATCAGACGTTTCAAAAATGTCACTGAATTTAATATCGTTGTCAATGATCGATTGAATTTCCTTATCATTGGCATGTCCTAGCTTAACCCATTCTAAATTTCCTGAACCGCCATTTTCAGTCCCAGTTTGGACGAATTTAGCAGCGTATAATGTACCTGCTGATAAATCTTTCGCTTTATCGGCTACATACATGAACATACCGGTATTTGCGCCGTCATCACCAAAGTAGGCTGTACGGTTGTCAGGCATCATTTTCATTAATTCATGTGAGAAACGGCCGATACTGTAATGTTTCTCAACTTTTACTTTACCGTTTTTCTTTACTTGGATTTCTGGAACGTAACCATAGAAATATGGATTTGCTTTTAATTTATCCCCGAAATAAAGCTGTGAAAAGCTTTCAACGGAAGTTCTTGCCGATGACTTTATGTCAAATTCGTATTTGCGTGCATCCGGCTCATACTCTTCCGATCCTAAATGTGTATTCCATGGTGAAAGCGATCCATTACAAGGAATCCAAAGTCCGTTAACTTCTGAAAAATCAATTTTCTTAACCTCTTTAGCTTTCAATTCACCAGTCTTCTTATTTTGGTCTAAAGTGGTTAAGGACATGGAAGCTGGAACAATTCCATAGGCAGAATTACCAGCCGCATCTAATGTCTGATATTCATAATGTGTAACCATATAGAGATTACCGTTAATCGGTTTTAGCAAACTGTTTGAATCAGGTGCATCCGAAACGAATGGTTGTGGTGATCCAGGAACACTAGTGTCCATGATTGGATCCCCATAATAATCAATCGGTGTACCGGCAGGAATCAATTCACCTTTATTAACAGCGATTTTATCTTCTGATTTAAAAAGTCTTTTATATGATAGAGGGAACGTTTTTACTTTTCCATTGCTGTATTTTACATCAACTGAAGCAGTAGAATACGTTTTTACCATTTGATCAATAGTAGTTGGTGCTGGCATTCCATTAAATTTAACGGAATCAATCTTTACCTGACTATTTGTTGCCGCTGCTGCAGGTGTTAGAGCAGGAATGGTTAAAGCAAGTGTAAGGGCGAAAACTGCACCTTTTTTACCAAATCTCTTCTTATTCATTGATATCCTCCTAGATATTAGTTTTCTTTTATCTACTAAACAAAAGGAATATTAAATTCGTTACTAAGCTATTTTTAAAAGTTACTAAAAAAATAAAAGTAGAAAGGAATGGTTACAAACCTATCTACTTTTATATCAATCTTGTTTATTATAGAAAAATCTTAAATATCCTTTTGATTACCTTTTGCGTCACGTTCGACTGTCATTTCTGTTACAGGCAGGTAGCCTTGTTCTTTTAATAAATTGTTTTGAACTTCATCACTCATCATATAATCGAAGAATGCTTTAGAAAGCTCATCTGGCTCACCTTTAGTATATGAATGTTGATAAGCCCAAACTGGGAATTCACCAGATTGTACATTTTCTGCAGTTGGTTCAACACCATCGATGGCAAGAGGTGTAACAGATTCGTCAGTAAAGTATGAGAATGCTAGGTAACCAATGGCACCGTCCGTTTCGTTAATAATCTTTTTAACTGTGTTTGAAGAATCTTCGGTAATTCCTTCTGCAGGTGTTGCACCATCAAGGGCAAACTTATTGAATACAGCACGAGTTCCTGAAGAGTCCGGACGGTTTACAAGAACGATTTTTTGATCGGCACCGCCAAGTTCTTTCCAGTTTGTGATTTTTCCAGTGAAAACTTTAATTAAATCTTCTTTTTTAATATCTTTAATCCCTACTTTGGGGTTAACAGCAGCAGTCATACCTACTACAGCAACTTTATGATCTACAAGCTGATCAGCCGGGATACCTTCTTTTTCTTCTGCAAAAACGTCTGAGTTACCAATTTGAACGGATCCTTCAGCAACTTGTGATAAGCCTGTACCAGATCCACCCGCATTTACTTGAATATCAACTTTAGGATGATTAGCCATAAATTCTTCAGCTGCCGCTGCCACTAAAGGCTGCATCGCCGAGGAGCCGGAAATATTTAATGAGCCAGAAAGTTCTTTCGTTTCTTCAGTCTTTGGCGTTTCTTTCTTCGCTGTTCCTTCTGTCTTTTCTGTAGAAGCTGCGCCACCACAAGCAGCCATGAAAACCATTAACGCAGCTAGCAATGTTACCAGGCTTAATTTTTTCAAACTTTTCATATTGTTAAATCCCCCTAAATGTTTGTTGTTGTTTACGTGTTTTAGATTAATCCTTTTTTGTTAACTGAGTATTAATGGTTTGTATAGTTTTGTAAAGATATGATGTTTCTTGTAAATTTGAATTGCTTGTTGTCCTTTTTTGTTAAAATTCACCTTTCTTCATTTAATAAAAATATCACCGCCCTTATTAGGCAGGTGATATTTGCTTTCCAGTCATTATGCTGACAACTGTTGTTGTTTAGTCTTTATTTTTCTGACTTTTCCACTCATCCAATCGTACATAATCGGGATCACCACGAGGCTAATCAGTGTCGAGCTAATCATGCCGCCCACGACGACAACACCAAGCGTTTGTGAAATAATCGTATTTCCGTTACCTGAGAAAGCTAAGGGAAGCAATGTTAAGATGGTAGTTCCTGCAGTCATTAACACAGGTCGAACCCTTGTAGAGGTTCCAAGCAGAATCGCCTGTTTTGTTTCCATCCCCTCAGAAATGTTACGTTCAATTTTATCGACAAGGACAATTCCGTTGGTGACGACAATACCAGCGAGCATCAATATTCCAATCAATGCGGCAAGATTCCACTCCATTCCGAAGATGGCCATGCTCCAAACCGATCCGATTAACGCCAAAGGAATGCACATGATCACAGAAACCGGTGCATACCAGCCGCGAAAAACTGCAGTTACAATCATCAGGACTAGCAAAAGAGACAGGGCCAGAGCAAGGCTCATCTCAATCACCATTTGCTTGACTTGCTGAGAGATCCCTCCAAGCGAATAATCAATACCAGAAGGCAGGTCCAAACCTTTCATTGTTTCATTTACTTGTTTTGTAACTTTTCCAATGTCGCGAGTAATAATATTTCCCGTCACGGCAGCAAATGGACGACCTTCCCGCTCACTGATCACCGTTTGGGTACTGGTCTCCAAGGTTGTAATTTCCGCCAACGACACCTTTGAACCGTCCTTGGCAGTAAACATTTCATGGCCAATTTTTGATAAAATCGTTTTTTCAGGATCCGGGTCACCAGCTGCAACTAGACTTTCCTGATTGTCTAACCGAAGGGCAATTGGGGTAGTCAGGTCACCGGAGGAAACATCCATCCTAACGTCTTTAGGTAAATAACGATCAATCCGATTAAGAACTTCATCGACATTTATACCCAAGCGTTGAATTTCCTCCTGCTTAAGTGAAAGATAATGTTTCATTGATGCATCGGCATCATTTGCCGCTCCTTCTATACTTAAACCAGGGATCATCTGCAGTTTACTTCTTACCATAATGCTAGCTTTGGCAAGGTTTTGCTGGTCAGCCCCGGTTAAAATGACCTTTAAGCGGGAATCATCTCCAGAAATATTTTGATTAGAAACGGTATAGACGGCAGTTGTGGATAATCTGCCAAATTGCTGGCGCATTTTTTTTACAAATGAATCGATGTCGCTTTTATCTTTGATTCCAACTGAAATATTGGCGATATTCTGCTTTTGCATCCAACCGCCGCCTTCATCAAAGACATCATCAAACATCAGTGTAAATGTCGAACCGAGAGTCGAAGTGTAGGTATCTACCTCAGGATCATTTTTTAAGATGGTTTCGATATTTTTTACTTCCGCATCCACATCAGATAGCTGCACACCTTCAGGGAGCTCAACCTGGATGGCTATATCCTTTGAATTTCCTCTTGGAAAAAAGTTAACCGGCAGAAATACGGCTTCTGCTATGGTGATGGCAAAAAGCAACACAGCAAGTCCTACTACCACTTTTCTCCTCAGAAATGCCCAATGAAGAAGGTTTTGCGCCCTTTTCTCCATTTCTACTGACTTATTTATTGGCGATTTCCTCCATAATAAGTGAGCTAACGCTGGGACGACAATAATAGAAACGGCAAGAGATGTCACTAGGGCGATGACAACTGACCAGGCAAATCCAGAAAAAGCCGAACTAATCATCCCGCCGATGATACTAATTGGAAGAAACACAGCAACGGTGGTTGCAGTGGAGGAAACAATCGCTGGGATCATTTCCACTACCCCGCTAGCCAAGTTCCGAGCTGATATCTGTTCGTTGTATTTTTCCATTTGTTTCCTGTACATATTATCGATGACAACGATCGAATCATCTACGACTCGGCCCATCGCAACAATTAATCCAGAAATGGTTAAGATATTCAAACTAACATCCATCGCTTTTAAGATCGCTGTTGCACCAAGAAGACAAATTGGCAAGGATAAGGCAATAATCAATGTCGACCGGACATTCCTGAAAAATAAAAATACACAGATGATCGAGAACAAAATCCCCAATAACCCCTCTTTAATCAGACCCTTCAAAGCAGCGTTTATGTCTTTTCCCTGGTCCAAAAGAATAGAAAGATCGACTGTTCCTGACTTGATTTCTGGTATTTCTTTAATCCTTTCGTTGATTCGTTCAGTCACATCGGTAATGTTTGAAGAAGGTGTCTTTAAGACATCGAGCAGAACACTCGGTTGCCCTGCTGTTCTAGAAATCGTCTGTAAGTCAACAATACTGCTCTCAATGTCTGCTACTTCCTGTAAACTTACTGTGGTCCCCCCGCTAACAGGAATCTTTACACTTTTTAAGTCATCACTATTAAGAGTCCAATCGGTCACACGGATTGGCATGGAGATTTGGCCATCAGGTCCGCCCTTTTCTTTGATGGTTCCCTGCGGCCATTCTGGATGAATGGAAGCAAGAGCATCTTGTACGTCTTTTATGGTTAACCCATATTTTTGGAGGGCATTTGCTTTCAAAGTCAACACGTATCCGGAAGTCCCTGCCCCGGTGACACGTACTTCTCTTACTCCTGGAACACGCTTGATTTCATTGGCCACTTGATCTTGAATAGATGTACGTAATTGATTTTCATCAATTTTTCCGGCAGCACTCGTCAAGCTTACTCGCATGACCGGAAAAGAGTTCGTACTGACCCGTGTAATCAACGGCGTTTTCACACCGTTCGGCAAGTTAATTTTATTAACCGCCGCCCTCACTTCAGTCTCTGCCTTTTCCATATCGGTGTGGCCTGGAAAATAGAGGTTCGCCAATAAACCGCCATCAAATGAGTTTGTTTCCAGATAATCAAGCTTATCAACAGATCCGACCGCTTCCTCAACCTTTGCGGTAAGGATTTGTTTGACCTGATCAGATTGATATTGATCGGCTTGAATCGTGACCATTAGGGCAGTATTGTTGATCGGAGGTAAGTAATCCCGCTGCATCTGCACGGCAGACATAGCACCCCAGGCGATAATTAGAACCACACATGTCAGGATCAATACGGACCGTTTCATCGATCCTTCAATAAATCGAATCATTATTTAAACCATCCTTTTAAAATAGTAATTTTTATAATTGCAAAAATAAAAGGGTGACCCATAGTGTCTGGTCTCACTGACAGAATGCTGTATTAAAAGTGGCGAATTTACAGCATTTTATGAATGGTGCCTGACACCCTGCTTTAGGGTCACCCTCCTTACATTATTTAATTATTCTTTTTTTCGCCTGGATAAGGTTTATCACCTTTTGTAGCTTTCCAGAGAATCTTGTTCAATTTTTCCGAATCGGCATGGTCAACTCCAGAGAAATCTAGTTTTTTAGATTCTTGAGCCATCGGTGCCGTTTCTCCATTTTTACGATCAAGTGGATAAGTTGGTTCTTCCACCTTAAATGGAGAAAAGTTAGGTTTCTGGGTGAACGAATTGACCATTGGCACCGCTGATGCATCAAACTGTGTCATAGGTTTCATACCTAAAATCATTTCCATTGTGCGAAGCATCGATGTTGTATCATACATGGTGCTGTCTACTCTGCCTGTTTGGGTGTAAGGGCTGATCACAAGTGATGTAGTCCGGTGAGCGTCCACTGAATCCCAACCATTCTGTGCATCATCTTCGGTAACAAAAATAGCAGTATCCTTCCAATAAGAAGAGTTACTAACCATATCGACAAGTTGACCAAGCGCATAATCGTTTTGTGCCACCATGGCTTGTGGTGTTAGTTCTCCTGGTTTTGTTCCAAGCGTATGGTCGTTAGGCAGGCGAACGATTTGCAGCTGTGGCAGATTCCCATTCGCTTCATATTGCTTAAATTCTTCTTTCCACGCATCTAAGCGGGTAAGATCTGAAATTTTAAGATTATAGGAAGGGTAGTCAGGGTCAAAATTATTGCCCATGCTAGCTTCAGCTGCTACATATTTCCCTGTATTTTTGTCATAATTGACGAATTCACCATAGCTTCTGAATGATACACCCGAGCGACTTGCATTCGTCCATAAGAATCCCGCTTTTGGATAGGCCGCTTCATTGCCTCCTTCAAAGTCATAGCCGCGGTTACGACCTGAATAGTTTGCAAGCCAGTTTTTCTCTACATAGTCGTTGGACTGTGCAGCGGTAGACCAGTTATGTCCCTGAGCACTGATTTCAGCATTCGCATAAAAATTGTCTAATAAAACGAATTGATCGGCCAGCTTATGAATATTCGGTGTAATATCTTTACCAAAGATGGTTAAGCTCGGGTCGCCATTTCCTTTTTCCATATCACCAAATACTTGGTCATACGTACGATTTTCCTTGATAACATAAATGACATGCTTAATCGGTGATTCTTGTCCTTCAAAGCGCGGGATTGGGAATTTTTCACTTCCACTGAATCCTGTTGGTTTATATACTTCATTATTCTTTTCTACTTGTTTCGTATATTTCTTCAGCTGTTTATCATCCGGAACATCGATAAATGACATGGTTCCTTTCATCATATTACCGATGTACTGGCCTTCTCGGTTGGAACCAGCACCAAGGCCCTTGGCATTCAAAACCATCAATTTGTCATCATGTAAATAGATACCACTTGGATACCAGGCAGTTGGAATTAACCCCTTCACTTCTCCTTTTTGCAGGTCAATGACCGCTACGTCGTTATTTCCACCGTTGGTAACGTATAAAGTTTTGCTATCCTCGCTTAATGTTAGAGCATTAGGCTGGCTTCCCGCAGGAGCATTTTTATATGGGCTAAGCGAAATGGTTTTGATTTCTTTTTGTTGTTTCGTGTCGATGATTGAAACGGAATCGCTGTCGGAATTGGATACATAGATCATGCCGTTCGCCGCATTTTCAATAATCGCATTCGGATGCAGCCCTACTGGAATGGTGCTTTTGATCGTTAGCGTTTCTGGATCGACCACACTAATGCTGCTTTCACCCCAGTTGCTGACATAAAGGGATTTCCCATCATTGCTCATTACAGCTGCATACGGATGTTTCCCAACAGCGGTTGTCTTTATGATTTGATTTGTGGCAAGGTCTATTTTTGTAACGGAATGATTTAAATTATTCGCAACAAAGAGCGACTTTCCATCCCTTGAAACGGAAATTCCAGCAGGATAAAAGTTTGTTTTGCTGCTATCTTTAAGCATAATTGGAGATTGTTCAGTTAACGTTCCATTTTCAAATCCATAGACACGGATCTTGTTATTCCCTCCTGCTGAGGCATAGACGGTTTTTCCATCGCTGCTAAATGCGACCCCAAAATAGAGGGATTCAGGAGATTTGTATGGAATGGTCTGTACGACCTTCTGGGTGTTAACGTCAACCACTTGAAGAGATTGTTCCCCTTGTCCATCGTTGGAAACAATAAGATAACGGTGATCCGGGCTTAATACACCACCCATTGGGAAATCACCAAGCGTTACTTGGTTACCAGAAGGAGTAACGGGCCACCCATGAGAGGTAACTGCCGTTCCATCTGCCTTAGGTCCAACAAATTGTGTGTAACCTGCATAGGCTGACGTTGAACCAAGAAGCAAAGTAGCCAGCGATGCTGCCAGTATCTTTTTGCGTTTCATAAAAACATCTCCTTATTAATATATAGTCCTTACACGCTCCATCCTACTCCCGCTTTGTAAAATAGAAGTTAAGTAGAGTTAAAGAAATATAAAAAAAAATAGGAAAATTTTAGGGTTGTTTTTCTCATTTAGTAGTTTTAACTCCGTCGACATCTGTCTATATGCCCAGAAAAAATAAGTAAAAAAAACAAGGTGCCTAAAAGTTTAGGTCACCCTGTTAGCTGCTCTTTTTAATCCAGTAGAAATTTCGTTTTTACATACGAGTTTCCCAGTTAGAGCATGATTTATTGTAAATTCTGATTGGTTACTCTTTTATTATTTCCCTTATTTTCCTGACTCTTGATCAGTTCCGCTGTCAGGGGAACCAGTATCGCCTGAATCTTGATTTTGCTCTGTATCCGCATCTGTCTTTGTATTGCTACAACCTGAGGCAACTCCTACCAACATGAAAGACGCCATTAACACTAACATCCAATTCTTTAGATCCTTCATTTTTTCTTCCTCCTTGATTGTTTCAAATTTTAGTACAATCTCATGATATAAAAATCTGTGAGAAAAAGAAGAAGAATCACTCATTCTTTACAAACATTAACCAATTATTTACAATTTCCATAATAATTTATCGAAATATTAAAATAGATTAGTCCATTTCGCCCTTTCTTTATTTCATTCCATCCATTGTTCCTATAATGACATACACCAGCGTTAACCTATTTCACTGCTTTTACAAAATTGACAATAAATTTACATTTAATAAATACAGACTTAATAAACAATCGATATGATATCAATAGTAATAATCAATTCCACAGAAGGAGTTGTGAAAATGTTAGAGATGTTCATTAGATTAGTTATTTTGACTACCTATATTGCACTCTTCATTGTCCTTAAACTCTTTATTCGAATAAACAAGAAAAAGCATCTGCGATTGCAGATGCTTTTTCTTGTTTATTAATTAGCTTGCTGGCCAGATAGATTCTGCCCATTCTGGGTGATCGATGAATGGATTGCGGTTGCCTTGAATCGATTCAATGACATCATTTCGATGCTTTTCAAACGCATCCGGCGGATCCATTTTGCTCCATTGCAGAAGAACGGATTTCTTGCCATGGAATGGTGTTGGGTACGTATTCACTTTGTCAGCTAACTCAAGGTTAAGCTCGCCTCCGTCACCTTCGTAGCGAACATCCATGTACATAAGCATTCTAGCAATATCACCCTTTACGCGATTAGACGGCTCAAATGAATCACTATCATAAAAACATTCAGCACATTCACCTTGAGGGTTACCACCGTTATCAAAATCCAAATGTCCGCGTGTACTATTTACAGATGCGTCAGTTGGTCGTAAATGGTGGATATCCGTTCCAGGTCCAACGCTTGTTCCAAAATCACCATGAGATTTTGCCCAAACATGCTCACGATTCCAGTCGTTTACACCTGAACCAAACGTAGTTTTAGCTTGCGAACGGTTCGTATAAAGCAGGATGACGTTGTTTGGATTGTTTGGATCTTCATCGGTTTTCTTTAACGCTTCTGTTACTTGCGCATACGTTAATTTTGTTTGTGTTTTAATGATATTGTGTAAAGAAAGCTTCAGTTCAGCACCTGTTTTTCCAGCAGCTGCTTGGTAATAAGCTTCCACAGTATTAGCTGGTACAGCCGTTACCGTTATCGTAAATGTTGCATTAACTGTTTTTGTTCCATCATTTGCGGTTACCGTCACATTGACAGTACCTTCTAGTGGAGTTTGAATTGTTAACGATGATCCTTGAACTGTACCAGCAGTTGATGTGTACGTTATAGCATCGCCATCTGGGTCAGCAAAATAGCCGCTTAAATTCACTGAAACTGGTGTGCCAACTTGAACTGAAACATTGGGCAAGGCTTTAGTAACTACGGGCGCATGATTCACTTTTGGTGGTGATGCGATTGGAGAAGGAAGAACCACTCCGCTCGCATTTGTGAATTTAATGCCAGATGTATCGACGCCGTCTTTCACTGTCCATTCTTGAACCTGCTCGACGCCTCTAATTTGACTGATATTCGCATTATCAATGACTACTTCTTTTACCACTAAGCCGCCAAGATCAATAACTGCACCTGGTGCGGTTGGGCTAAGAATGACCGTAGTAGTCTTTAAGCCTTCACCAGAAAGCTTCGCGTAAGAACCTTTTATGACAATTCCTTCTGTAATGATAGAGTTTGCACTTACAGTAATGTCAGCACCCACATTGCTTACCGTTAACTTCTTCGTTTTGAATCCGTTTAAGTTGTAAACCTTTGTTGATTCTGGTGGTGTCACTGGTGGTAAGACTTCTGCAGCCTTTAATTGCGTTTGAATAATCAATGGGTCATGGTCACTTGCACGGCCATGCTCTTCCATGAAGCCAGAGTTTATGTGCAAGATATCGACCGTTGTATTAGCTGCCATATTGTTGGACACTAAGATTTGGTCTAGTTCTTGTGCATTCCCTTGGTAAGAGTAATTATAACGCTCATTTTCAGGAACAAAGTCAACCATATTGGTCAATTCATTCCCTTTTGCTATTTCTAGCGTTTTCGTGAATTCAAAATCATTAAAATCTCCTAGTAAAACAACGTTTGCGTTTGCATCTTTTGCTTTTACATCTTTAACGAAGTTATTAACAATCGTCGCAATCTTATGACGTTGAATTTCACTGCTTAATACTGGCGGCTGAGTTTTCCCGAATAACGGCGAATCGCCACCCTTAGAGTTGAAGTGGTTGGCTACCACGATCACACTTTGGCCTTGGAAATCAAATTGAGCTGCCAGTGGTTTACGGCTTGCATTAAACGCGGCGTTTGTTGGATCAATCCGTCCCGGGTTTAATGTCAGTTTCCCATTTTCAAAGCCGACTGCTTGTGTCGAATTTCCTTTTGGTGCTCCTGCAGTTAAAGAAACGCGATCTTGATTGTAGAGGAAGGCGACACGAATGTTCCCGCCTGGTGCCCCGCCATCTTGATTATTGACTGGGGTGATCTCTGTATAAACATAGGTTGGTCCACCGAGAGCGACGACCTTGTCAATAATTTTTTGCGCACTTTGTGCACCATCTACCGAACCATTATCGGTTTCACCATTGTTATCTTGGACTTCATTTAAGCCGATAATGTCAGGATTTTTCATCTTTGTGACAATCGCATCGGCAATTTTTGTTACCTTTGCATCTGGAGTAACGGTTGAGAAGTTCTCAACGTTATACGTTCCAATTGTTACCTTGTCTGTTGCTGGTGTAATTTTTGAAGCTGGACGAACGATTGGTGTTTCTGTTAACGTTGGAAGACTTGATTCTTGAGCCATCAATTTATAGTTGCTGTAACCGTAGTTCACAACACCCTTAATTGCTCCCCTAAAATAGTCGCCCATTTTTGCACGGTAGGATTTATTGGCTGTTGAGCCATTTCTTACATCAACCCCAATTCGGTCGGGATTCGTGTCAGTTGCTGTAATACGTAAACCCCCAGGATTCACGTTGGTTGGATATGTTCCAGGAACAACCCAAACTAATCCGTCTTTTTGCAGCGCAATAACTTTCCCGTCGTCTACTTGTGCATACATACCTTCAATGCTTTCCCAGAAATCAATTGCATCTTCCTTAGGATCAAAGGCTGCAAATTGGTCATTATCAATGATTTCTGTTGGAGCAATGCGATCTACACCAAGTTTGATTGGTGCTGGTACTGGAGCTGTTCCAATTTTAGTAATCGTTGCAGCTTCGATTTCTGTAATCGTTAAGTCAGTAGTTGTTTTCTCCGCGAAACCTTCGCCGTAGAATTCGGTTACTTTTCCTGATACTTTCACACGGTCACCAATGGATACACCATGTGCTGTTTTAAATACCAAGATCCCGTCTGATGTACTATTATCGCCGTCACCGACTAAGTCTTGGATGAAGAAGCGGCTTGTTCCATCAATATAAGTAACGACACCTTCTACATCCGATACTGTTTTACCGTTTAATAGCGAGTTGTGTGATTTACCTTGGATATCATAGATATGAATTGGGCCATCTTGAATGATATAATCAAAGGTCGCAACCGCACTATTTATCATTCCTTCTTTGACTGCCACAGATTTAATCGTTGTTGCCTTACTAATAACAATTGGCTGTGTAAACGCTGGGCTAGTTGTGGTTGGTTCACTGCCATCAAGGGTATAGTGAATCGTTGCCCCAGCTGTACCTGTTGCTAAGGTTACTAATGTTCCTGTATTTACCAATCCAGCACCTGGAGTAGCAATAACAGCTTGTACGATGCTTGAATCTAGTAAAATATCGCCTTCGTTCCGTGGAATTAATTGATAGACACCATTAAATGCACTAAGAACTCCGGTAATCGCTTCATAAGTTGTACCTGTAGTTAACATGGTTGAACTTGGTGGACGAACTTGGAAGCTTGTTCCATCCACATCAGTTACTATGTAGTTTCCACCAGAAAATGCCCCTACTGTTACATTTTTTACTGTTACTAGTTTTGCTTCTTTGCTTTCTTGTAACTGAACCGCAGTTAACACTTCTGCTGCAGGAACTGCTTCTTTCCCAGTAACAATAATATTTTCATGATTGGCTTCAATTTCAAGCAACGTAGAAAATTCCGTTAATTTACCAGATACAGTGATTTTATCGCCTGGTAGAATCGTGGTGCTATTAGTCGGTGTGTAAGCCACAATTCCAGCCGTAGCATCTTGGAAATAAATTGCTCTGCCTAGTACGGCGGTAACTACACCGCTAGTTTGAACGTTTGATTGAAACGCAGCTGCTCTAACTTCAGCAATGGTACTTGCTTGCAGAACTGTATAAGCAAACGTTGCGACATCACTGTTTTCTAAGTTAGCTTTTACACCAATTGCTTTGATTGTCTTGTCTGCACTAATATCTATTGGTGCTGTGTATTCAATGCTTGCTGCTGTTGGTGTAGTGCCATCAGTTGTGTAGTGAATTTTAGCGTCTGCTGTCGCTGTTGCTAAAGATACTTTTGTTCCAGCTGCCACTGCACCTGCAGCAGGTGAAGTTGTTACGTTGGCAACCTTTGTTTCTACTGGAGTAGACTCACCATCCATGGTGTGGCTGCCAAGGTTTGTAAACGCATTAACACCCAAGCTATCCCATTCAGTTACTGGATCAAATGCGTCATTTGGGTTACTATCGCCAGCTGTAACGGTACTTTTGCGGACGATCGTTTGGTCCAATGTTTTGACCGTTGTTCCCCAAGCAGTACCAGGATCAATTCCTACTTGACCGATAACATCAATAATGGTCCCGTTATGTTTTAAAACAACCGCATCATCACCATTCCAGTTGATAATGGTTTTACCAGCGTCTAATAAGTTTGCCTTTGCAACGATAGCCGCATCCGCATCACTACGAGAAATGACAAATGTTGATCCACTTGCAAGTGTTGCAGACGGATCTGAGGATAAAGACATTTTAAAAGTGGTTGTAGTCGCACCATTACTATAATTTTCAAGTGAATATTCACTTAATTTAACAGCAGCGCCTGTCCCATTGTAGAGCTCAAGTGCCTTGTTAAAGCTGGTGCCTTCAATATATTCAGAGATAAATAGATCAGTGGCCTTAGTGGCTGCGGTGGCAGAGTTAATAGAAAAGTTTGGTAATACTATACTGATAAACATGCTTGCCACAAGTATAATACTTAATTTCTTCTTATTTTTTCTAGACAAATCCTTGCACCTCCTGAATGGGTCCGGTGATTATTTGGATCTTGTTTAATAGTTGTAAATTCCTCCAGTAGTTGCACTGGAGGAATTTACTAATTAATTATCTTCAAAGATTGTGTCGCCTTCAACTGTTACAGTTGATAACTCAACATTAGTGCCACCTCTTAAGATAAGGTTGCCTTTTACTGTTGCGTATTCAAGTTTTGTAACACCTGTTACATCAACAATAACATTTCCTGTGTATATCTTCGGGCTGGCTTCTGTTCCGCTGAATGTTGCTGCTGGAACTACTTGTGGAGCTACGTTTACAATACGTCCTTCAACTTTTGCAGTAACCGTTTTATTTGGCTGTGCTTCAATAAAGTCTCTAAACATTTCCCAATCCACAAAGCCAGGCTCACTTACACGTCCCTCTCCGTAAGCTTTAGCAAACATTGAGAATCCGTCTCCACCTTTAGCAGTAAAAATGTTGGTTGCAACAAAATAGTTTTTAGTAAGGTCTAGAGCAGAATAGCTTCCATCTTGACTTTTTACTTCAATTGTTTGAACCTTTTGACCGACTGGTTTCGTGCTGTCATAAGTGAATTTCAACCCTGAAACTTGTAAGAATCCACCAAATGCAACTGGAGCATCCTTCACACTGTACTCAAGGGCAGCTTTAATTTCATCACCTTTTAAGTCCATGATTCCTAAAGCGTTACCGAATGGTAATACTTTAAATACATCTGCTAATGTAATGTTCCCAGCAGGAAGAGTTGTCCGAACTCCGCCACCATTTTGCAGGGCAATCAACGTGTTAGGATTGATTGTTTTTGCTTTTGCAAGCATACCGTCAGCAACAAAGTTACCAAGGTTAGTTTCTATTGTACGTGCAAGAGGATTCCCACCCTCTAATGTAACAGCTGCTGTACCAACGATAGTAGCTTTCTTCGCATCAATTGCTGGCTTATATTTTGTATTTAAGATGTTTGCTATAGCTGCATCTTCCGCGAACGTAGCAATGTCAAGAAGTTTGCCAGTTGTTTCAGGAACGATTACTTTACCTGCCGCATCAAATGTTACATCCAATGTTCCGAGGTACTTGTTGTATTCGTTGGCTGAAACGATAGCTGTTGGCTCCACGCCTGATGTATCAAAGAAAGGAGCATCCAGCTTAGTATGAGAGTGACCGCCAACAATGACGTCAATTCCTTCAACTGCCCCAGCTAATACTTTGTCATTGTCCCATACTGGTGAGTCATCAAAACCAATGTGTGTTAAAGCAATAATTTTGTTAACGCCTTGTGCTTTTAGGGCATAAACAGATTTTTGTGCCTCTTGGATATAATCTTCGAAAGTAACACCTGCTCCTGGACTAGAAATAGTTGGAGTCTCAGCTGTTGTTAAACCAAAAATACCGATTTTTTCTCCATTTACAACTTTGATTATGCCGTTGTAAATTTCGCCGCCCAATGGGCTAGCAGTTGTTACATCGTTATGAAAACGGGATTGTAAATTTGCATCATTTGTAAAGTTTACGTTTGAACTTACAAACGGGAAATCTGCTTCTTTAACAAAGTTTGATAATACTTTGGTACCCATATCGAACTCATGGTTACCAAATGTCATTGCATCATAACCTGCTAGTTCCATAAACTCTAAATCTGCTAATCCTTTATACTCATTAAAATACAATGTTCCAGAGAACACGTCTCCAGCATCAAGTAATAATGCTGCAGGTTTTGTGGCACGGACCGACTTAATCGCGGTCATTTTTTTCGCCACATTATCAAGGTTTGCATGGGTGTCATTTGTGTGCATTAAATTCAAAGTGAATTTTGGTTCTGCGATTGTGATCCGTCCTTCAACTTGAGCATTAACCGTTTTGTTTGGCTGCGCTTCAATATAGTCTCTCAATATTTCCCAATCCACAAAGCCTGGCACACTTACACGGCCTTCTGCGTAAGCTTTAGCAAACACTGTGTAGCCGTTGCTGCCTTTAGCAGTAAAGATGTTTGTAGCAACAGAATAGTTCTTAGTAAGGTCTAGTGCTGTGTATGTTCCATCTTGACCTTTCACTTCAATGGTTTGAACTTTTCCACCGACTGGTTTAGTAGGGTCGTAAGAGAATTTCAAGCCTGAAACTTGCAAGAATCCGCTAAATGCTGCTGGTGCATCCTTCACACTGTACTCAAGAGCTGCTTTGATTTCTTCACCTTTTAAGTCCATGATTCCTAATGTGTTTCCGAATGGTAATACTTTAAATACATCAGCTAATGTAATGTTTCCTGCACGAAGAGTTTTCCGAACTCCGCCGCCATTTTGAAAAGCAATAACAGTGTTAGGGTTAATTGTTTTTGCTTTTGCAAGCATACCGTCAGCAACGAAGTTACCTAGGTTTGTTTCCCCAGTACGTGCAGGATTTCCACCTACTAAATCAACTGCTGCTGTACCAACTACAGTAGCTTTAGCTTTCTTCGCATCAATTGCTGGCTTATATTTTGTGTTTAAGATGTTTGCTACAGCTTTATTCAACCCGTTTACAGACAATGTTTTGTCCAAGTTCGCAGCTGTTCCTGAGGTAGCTACTAGATTACCCTTACTGAAATCCCACTTCGCCAATGATACAGGCTCTGCAGCCGCGCTTACACCAGACGGTAACACAATCGCTAACAGCAAAATAGCAGTCAATGCTAAGCTAATCCACTTTTTCGACCTGTTTACTAATTTAGTCACAGATAAATTCCCTCCAAATTTAGATTACTAATCTTTGAAAATCACGAGCAGACTACTAAGCTGTAAAACTCCTACAGCTCCTGACTCTCCTTCACTTTCCATTAGTAAATATTTTACTACCATTATTTTATATTCAAATTTGTCATAATTCTATATATTTCTAGAATCTACAAAATTTTACATAAAATTAACAAAAAAGAACCCGAATTGTAGCTGAATCTGCCTAATGCAAATACCTAGCATTACTGACTCTTCCACAAATTTCACCAAGTTAAAGTGGAAAGCGGTATAATTTTTAAAGCAGATTCTTAAGAAAAATTGAGCAAATATAAACCAGTTATTAGAAAGTCTTATATAACTAGTTACCTTCTCCAAAGGTTCATTTGCTCAGGCTAATTGTCAAAAAAAATGAATAATCACTTCACTTTCATTTGAGTTAAAAAGCTTCCTCCTATAAAATCAATAATATGAAATACAAATCAGGAGGCACCATATGAAATTAAGTAATGAAGAACTCGAAATATTAAAACTGATCGAGGAAAATCACAAAATCACAGAAGAAACAATCGCCTTAATGGTGATGAGTAGCGAAGAAACAGTAAGAACCACCATTAAAAAATTAGAAGAAGAAAAAGTAATTGTCAGTTACCCGGCCTTAATCGATTGGAGCAAAGTCGAGGGGCAGGAAAATATCATTGCGATGATCGATGTTAAAGTAACACCGAAGCGCGGAGTGGGATTCGATGAGGTCGCCGAAAGAATTTATCGTTTTCCAGAGGTAACATCTCTTTACCTCATGAGTGGTGCCTACGATTTATCGATTACCATTGAAGGTCAAACCATGAATCAAATCGCGTCCTTTGTATCGGAAAAGCTATCAACGATTGATAATGTCATTTCAACCACAACCCATTTCATGTTAAAAAAATACAAACATGATGGGGTGATTTTTGGCGGCGGCGATGAGAAAGACAGGAGAATGGTGATTACACCATGAGAAAGGATTACTCCCACTATATATCTGAAACTGCTAGAGAATTACAGCCATCTGGGATCAGGAAATTCTTCGATTTAGCTGCCGGTATGAAAGACGTGATTTCTTTAGGCGTTGGCGAACCAGACTTCATTACGCCTTGGAACATTAGAGAGGCCGCCATTTTATCGCTGGAACAAGGCAATACCGCCTATACCGCGAATCCTGGCTTATTAGAATTGCGGCAGGAGATCTCTAATTATCTTGGAACAAGATTTGCAGTCAATTATGATCCAACAAACCAAATTATCGTCACTGTCGGAGCAAGCCAGGCAATTGATCTTGCCTTTCGTGCGATTGTAAACCAGGGTGATGAAGTACTGATTGTTGAACCAGCGTTTGTTTCTTATGCTCCCTTGGTTTCGATTGCCGGCGGGACACCAATCGCCATTTCTACCTCGCCTGCGAATGGTTTTAAATTAACACCCGAGCAGTTAGAAGGGGCAATTACAGAAAAAACGAAAGCCATTTTGTTTTGCTCGCCCAACAATCCAACGGGCAGTACCCTAAACAAAGAAGAATTGAAAGAAATTGCCGCAATTGTTGAAAAACATGATTTAATTGTTATTTCCGACGAGATCTATGCAGAATTAACCTATGAAGAAACGTATACAAGCTTCGCAACGATTGAAGGAATGTACGAGCGGACGATTTTAATCAACGGATTTTCAAAAGGCTTTGCGATGACCGGCTGGAGATTAGGCATGCTCGCTGCCCCTAAGGAGTTTGTAGAGGTCATGTTGAAAATTTTTCAATATACGACGATGTGTGCTCCGACCATGCTTCAATACGGCGCTATTGAAGCACTAAGGAATACTTTTCACGAAGTTGAAGCGATGAAACGAAGCTATCGAATGAGACGGAACTATGTCGTGCATACCTTGAATAAAATCGGCTTGGACTGTCACACACCTGGGGGAGCCTTTTATGTCTTTCCTTCGATCAAAGAAACTGGCCTCAGTTCCGAACAATTCGCCGAAGAACTACTGATGAAGGAAAAAGTCGCAGTCGTGCCCGGAAATGTGTTTGGAGAAAGTGGAGAAGGTTATATTCGCTGCTCCTACGCAGCCTCCATGCCACAGCTGCAAGAAGCCCTGAAAAGAATCCAGAGATTTATCGAGTCAAAGGGCATCTACGGCGAAAAACGAACAGAAGAAATAAAACTAAACCAATAAATCACAAACCTTAAAAGCCCAATTGCTGTATCTTCCATATACAAGCAATGGGCTTTTTTTCATGTTTTAATGGTGCCTGACACCAATTTTTTATTGGCATTTTTTGTTAATGCCTGACACCGCTTTTTTTTATGACAGACCTTCCAATCTATGCTAAAATACTCGAGGTAATGGTAAAAAAGGGGTGAACTATTTGTGGTCCTTTTCAATCAATCTTTTTAATAGAAAGAATAAGAATTCTCCTCCGAATCAAGAGTTTATTCATAGTAACTACGATGTATTATTTGAACGAATTAAGCTCGTTTCTTATATGTTAATCTCTACTTATCCTTGTTTTTTCATCGTTGACTTTTTCCTGTTTAATAAACTGAGCAGCCCTACATTTAAATTCAATCTTTCTGCCATTCACATCATTGGTCTTATCATCTCCCTTATGTTTCTATTCATTTATCATTTTTATAAAAATATTTCCAAGGGGTTCGTTGTTACTAGTTATATCCTTTTCTATTTATTAATCGGGGCAGCCGCTTCTATTAATAGTCAATTATTTACTGGAAATATATACTCCTATATCATTATTTTATTAGGAGTTGCCGTCTTCTTCCCAGTACAGCCAAGAAATGTATTGATCCTGTTTTTGGGTATACATATATTTTTCATTACAGGTTTATATCTTATCGAACATGAGCACTTCTCATTTTTATCAAAGTTGATTAATTCAACCGGTACCGTCATCATTTCTTTCATGATTGCCCTATCATTCTATTCATTTCGTAAAAATGATTTTTCAAACAAAATGAAACTAAAAAGGAATGAGGAAAATTTCAGGCGTCTTTTCAACCTGAATCCGAACCCGATCATCCTTAAAAAGCTAGAGAATGATGAAATTTTGCTGATGAATAAACACGCCATTGAATACTATCAACTCCAAGGTAACGATATGACTCAAATAAACGGAAAATTCTTGTTTCAAAACATCGGAGAAAAACTCGACATCCTGAAGCGTCTGAAAGAGCAAAAAAGTATAAAAAACTTTTGTGTGGAGCAACAAATCACTCCAGATATCCGGAAATGGGTCATGTTGAGTTTAGAATTGATCGATTACTTGGATGAAGCTTGTATCCTGATCGGCATCACTGACATCACCGACCTGAAAAAAAATGAGGAAGAACTTTTTAAACACGCTTCATATGACATGCTTACTGGAGTGTTAAATCGAAGAAGTGGGATGGAATTGCTTAGCAAGCATATGAGCGGCGCGGCAGAATCTCAAGAATTCATTATCTGCTATATTGATATTAACGATTTGAAAATAACCAATGATCTTTTCGGCCACTCAACAGGTGATGACTTAATTAAGACTTGCTGCGACACGATTAACCATCATATTACGAATGTGGATGTCTTATTCCGCCTAGGCGGGGATGAATTTATCATTGTCTTCTTCCAAAAGCAGATGAAGGACGCCCGGCAGCTAGTGAAAACCATTAAGCGTGGGTTCGAGGATATAAATGTTACCAATCAAAAGCCTTATTCAATTTCTGCTTGTTACGGTTTTTATCACTATAAACCTGGAACCGAAATAACGCTTGAAAAAATTCTCGAAATGGCCGACCAGGAGATGTACAAAGAAAAGTTCATTCACAAAAATAAATTCACGAGTCCGGCCCCTAACCCTAGCTTGGAAAAGACATTTATTTGAGCTAGAAAAGCACAAGCGCCTTGTTCAGGGGCGACAGGCATAAGACGAGCCGGCGTGAAGGTTGCTTTTTAACCTTCAGAACGGATTGGCTTATGACCCCGAGCCCCTAGGCGCTGGAGCTGGATTCGGAGAACTATCCAACGTTATCTATCAGTAATTTATTCCCATCTAAAATGGCGCTCCTTCACAGTGAAGGAGCGCTTTTTAATTGTAAAAGAGTGTCAGGCACCAATTTGGTGCCTGACACTCTTTTTATGTTACTTATTTTTTAGGAAGATCAAGTGCTTGGTACGCTAATTGATACTTTCCGCCGTCTGCCACTTCTGAATGGTACAATGCCTTTAGGGCAGTATTTTTCTCAAGCCCGTGTTCTACTTTCAACTCTTTTAAGCGTGTATGCAATTCTTTATTATCCTTAATTAGCTGCTGCATTTGTGATTTTAAATACTTCATAAGATGATTAACTCCTTTCAGAAACCAAATCCGTTCCCCAAGTATAGCATTAATCAACTTTATTTAAATAATCATCCCATATTTATTTTCTCTGACCGTGTCCCTTTTGCCGACTTTTTTCTATATAGAGCGTAATAGGAGGTGGAGGTTTAGGTCAATTAAAGGCTCTCTTTCTTACCGAAAGATTGGTACAATTGCATTTTCGATAACTAAGAACCTAAGAAAATCAACCGTTGGTGACATCCTGCAATAATTACTGAGACAAGCACCCGAACCTATTTGTGTCCATACTGACATAACATGTATATATAATCAATTTTTAGAAATGGAGAGGATGAAATGAAGCTTTATTTAGATCCAGGTCATGGCGGACAAGACCCAGGTGCCCAAGGTCATGGATTAGATGAAAAAGATGTGACGTTAGCTATCGCGCTCAAACTACGTTCCATTTTACAAAATGATTATGAATACATTGAAGTAAAAATGAGCAGGAGCAGTGATACCACAAAAAGCTTAAGTCAGCGATCGAGTGAGGCCAATGCATGGGGCGCAGATTTTTTCTTAGCCATTCATATCAATTCCGGACCTAGTACCGCTCTGGGCTATGAAGACTTTATATACAGCGGCTTATCTGACACTTCTAAGACAGCCCAATATCAAGATATCATCCATGCCGAAGTCATGAAAGTGAATCAACTGAAAGACCGCGGCCAGAAAAAGGCTAACTTCCATGTGTTACGTGAATCAAACATGCCAGCACTGCTATCGGAAAATGGATTTATCAGTAACGATCACGACGCCGCATTAATGAAACAGTCTTCTTGGATCCAAAAAGTAGCTCAAGGTCACGCCAACGGAATTGCCAAAGCCTTTGGCCTAAAACTGAAACCAATCGAACCGCCGAAACCAGATTCCGGAACGCTTTTCAAAGTAATTGCCGGTTCATTCAAATCAAAAGAAAATGCGGACGAGCGAGTAGACCAACTCAAGGCAAAAGGCATCGAATCATTCGTAGATACCACAAAAATAGCGGGCGAAACATGGTACCGAGTTCAAGCTGGAGCCTTTTCCAACCGAGAGAATGCCGAAGACCGCTTAGCTGAAGTTAAAAAAGCCGGAATCAACGATGCCTTCCTAGTTGCGGAATAAGCAGGCATTTAATGTGGCATTTATGATATCACATTTATGGTGTTACATTTATGGTGTTACATTTATGGTGTCAGGCACCATCTGTGGACACTTGTGCGCCACAGAAGGACAACCATCCCGAATGATAATACCCTACTAAGGACCTCCTCATCATGAATAACTGGGAGGTCTTTTGTATGATTTTTCTTCTAACACTGTTCAGGTAGAAGCCATTGGATTGGATTTGCCATAACATATATATGAACGTATTTTAAATGAAATGGAGGAGTAAGCATGAAGCTATATTTAGACCCTGGTCATGGCGGTGATGATCCCGGAGCCCAAGGGAATGGTCTGGATGAAAAAGATATTACCCTAGCTATTGCGCTTAAAATACGAAATACCATCCTAAAGGATTATGAAAATGTTCAAGTTAAGATGAGTCGTACAAGCGATACCACCAAAAGCTTAGCACAGCGCTCAAGCGAAGCCAACGCCTGGGACGCAGACTTTTTCCTGGCTATTCACATCAACTCTGCTGACAGCTCCGCCCAAGGATATGAGGATTTTATATACAATGGCGCCTCTAACTCAAGTAGAGCGGCCACAGTCCAAGATATCATTCATGCCGAAGTGATGAAAGTGAATCAGCTAAAAGACCGCGGGCAAAAAAAGGCCAATTTCCATGTAATAAGGGAGACAAATATGCCAGCGATTCTTACGGAAAACGGCTTTATCAGTAATAAACATGACGCCCAATTGATGAAAGATTCATCCTGGCAGCAAAAAGTAGCTCAAGGTCATGTCAACGGAATTGCCAAGGCCTTTGGTCTGAAACGCAAAGCAACGAAGGAAACACCGAAAACAACAACTTCACCGAAAACACCCCAATCTAGTTTAACAACAGTTTACACAGTCTATGTTGGATCTTATAAATCCAAAGAAAATGCACAAGACAGGGTAGCTGAAATGAAAAAGAAAAATATTATATCTTCAATTGTTACCACTAAAATAGCTGGAGCAACCTGGTACCGAGTGAAAGTAGCAACCTATACGACCAACGCAAACGCAGAAAAACGTCTCAAAGAAATCGAAAAAGCAGGATATAAGGATGCCTTCATTATTATTGAAAAAGCCAGTGCAACGACTACTAAATCAGCTGCTCAAAAACCAACTACGAGCACCAGTAACTCGGCTTCTCAAAAACCAACCACAAGCACCATTAAAACAACAACAGCAAAACCAACCACAACCACAACCACCACCAGCAAAGAAATGAATACTGCAGGCGGCACGAATAAGAACACGAACCCAAGTCCGGCTCCAGCCAACAGTACAAAAGAACTCCCCATCATCGCTGACCCCGGTCAATTTACCATTTTCGGCCCGACCTTCCTAACTCCGGAACAGATGAATCAATTTGTGAAAAAGGTCAATCCTAACGCGCCGGAATTAGGCCAGTTTTACCAAACTTTAGGGAAATATTACGGCATTAGAGGCGATGTCGCCTTTGCACAAGCCATCCACGAAACAGACTATTTTCGGTTTACCGGAGTCGTCAACCCTGAACAAAACAACTACTCAGGGATTGGAGCAACTGGAGGAGATACTCGCGGAGCAAGTTTTGAAAATCAAGAAGAAGGTGTTCTTGCACAACTTCAACACTTGTATGCGTATGCAACAGCGAAGCCACTTCCAGATCAATATCCATTAGTTGATCCCCGTTTTCATCTAGTCGACAGAGGATCTGCTCCAACATGGACCGCTTTAAACGGAAAATGGGCTGTTCCAGGTACCACATACGGGCAATCCATTCTAAATCTCTATGAAAAAATGATCCATTCCGGATAATTAATAGCTAGAGAAGCAGCAACTCCAGCATCTTCCCAGATTGTCTTCCCCATTTTCAATGACTTACTTGGATGATTTCCCCAAACGAAAGACCTCTTTTATTTTTAGAAGAGGTCTTTTCCTTTGTCAGATAGTTCATTCCGCCCCCATATTCGGTATATTACCGAAGAAACGAGACCACAATGATATAAAAAGGGAGGTCCACCATGCGCGGAATATATATTTTATTATGGGCAGCTGCAATCTTAATTTTGACCTGTACCGCCGATTTTTCTGAATTAATGGCATCTGGCAAAATCCGCTTTGAGTGGGTCGGTGATCCGAACTTTTCTGAGTTGCTATTCCCCTTACCGCTCGAGCTCAGCCGCGACTTCCTGCTTCAAAAATGTGGGCATGTCTTTGCCTTTCTCATTCTGACATTTTTACTGCAAACTAAATTCCATTCAAAAGCATTCATTCTAATTCTAGCTATTGCCTTTGCTTTGCTAACTGAAATCCTCCAATTATATTTCTCTCGTGATGGAAGAATGTTTGATATCGGATTCGATCTAATCGGTATTCTTTTTGCATCAGGGACACGGAGTCTACTCACGGTGCACCAATCTAGGCAAACCGGGTTATAATGGAATGTATTTATGTTAAAAAAGGCGCAAACCAATTAGTTGGTTAACACCCTCGTTAAAAATGTAAATTCATAGCCTTTATAAAAAGGAAGTTCCAAAATGATCAACCCTCGATTTTGATAATCGGTTTACTTTTAGGATTTAACCATTTGATTACCTTCAATAGATCATTTTCAGAGATAGCCGTGCATCCCAATGTATAGCGAGTGGACTTGTTTTTGATGTGTAAAAAGATAGCACTTCCCGCTCCGCTGATCACAGGAGCATCATTATATCGAATCACCACCGCGTATTTGTAGAGCGGGTGAGTCAGCCGTTCAAACGACTTCCATTTCCGCGTGGGATTACCATTATATTGAACCCACTTGTTGTAGTCTTTCGATTTTGAGTAGTCGACCCAGTAATCGGTTTTAGTCGCTTTACGAAATGGGTACTTCATTCCAGAAGGTTTGGTTCCCCAGCCAAACGAGGTTCCAAGCAAATACGTCCCTCTTGGTGTTAGGCTGTCTCCTTCCTTAGTTTTCCCGACTCCCTTTTTACCGACAATCGCTTGCATTGGAGAGGATACTTTCACCCATTTCCCGTTTTTCTTTTCATACCTTTGCAAGGTGGCTTTTGTTTTATCGCGGGTTGAGGCCTTGACAACAATCATTTGTCCGGCAGCTTTTTCGAGATTCATTTCATGAACGCACACTGCTAATTGCCTCTGTCTTGTGCTTGCTTTTTCTAGTTTAACTTTCGGGTCACGTGCAACAAATAGCCCATTTCCTAAATCTAATTGAAAAGTTTGGATCGCATAAACAGGAATTTTCTCACCGGCCCTTGCTGTTCTCACCGTGATTTTCTTGCTCCCATCGATTTTATAAAGGATGGTCTTTTTCAAAAAAGTTACCCTGCCAACCTGATAAGCCTTGATTGCTTCTTTCCCCCACATCACCTTTGTTCCGGCCTTTACGGCTGCACACGGATCAGCTGCTGCAGAGGCTTCTTGCTGGTTAAACATCACCAACGCATAAAAAACGAACAAAATACGAATAATTTTTGATCCCTTGATTTTCCTCATTTGTAATGGTATCTCCTTGCTTTTTTATAAAATATTGTTAATTATATACTAACATTAACACAGTATTTATAATGATTTAAACAGAAAAAAGCAGCCCTCACTAATGTGAAGGCCGCATCACAAAACAATTATTCTATCAAAATGGCACTTTTTTATAGTATCTCCTGGTTGTCAGCGGGTGGTCCCTTTGTTGTTCCAAATGACAGCTGACTCTCTCAAGGAAAGCCGCGGAGACAATCGGAGAGACAAGACGTCTTAACCCTTCAGAAATGCCAGCTAATTCATAATCCTTTGTATCAAAAACCGTTAATTCCTTCGTGTAATGCTCAGCAAAGCGCTCGACTCTCTCTGTGAGCGGACGGGATTTATCCTCCCCTTTTAGTAGAATAACACTCGTATCTTCCTCCACTAATTCCAATGTACCGTGGAAGAAATCGGACGCATGTACCGGCCGTGTTTTAATCCATTGCATTTCCTCTAAAATACACATGCCATAATAATAGGTTTGACCCCAATCGATACCTGTCCCCGTAAGGATATGGTATGGGGTCTCCTTATGTTTTCGGGCAAACTCGGCAGCCCTAGGTTCAACTACTTCCTTTACTTTTAGAAGTGCACTTGGTAAATGCATCATTTCCTCGACAAATTGTTGATATTGCGGGAATTCATTTCGCTTATACATCAAGCGGAACGCTAGTAAATAGGACTGGATATAAAACGATTCACAGGAGGTATCATCTGCCGCATAATTGACAAAGGTATAATCGGTTAAATTCGCTAACGGTGTAGCAGCATGACCCACTAAGCTAATCGTTGTCGCACCTTTTTCCTTACAGAACGCCGCCGCCTCCACTGTTTCTTTGGTCGTGCCAGACAAAGAAGGCAAAATAACTAATGAATGTTCATCTAAATGTTGATGATCCATCAACATTAATTCCGGAGCGATTTCCGTAAAAACAGGTAAAGTGGAGTGAGTTTTTAAAATATATTCAGCCGGGTACATGAGAATGGCTGCTCCGCCAGTACCGACAAAGAATACATTTTTCAAACCTTCTTCCATCACCGAATCTATCGCCTGATCAAATTCATCCTTAAGAGACAGTGCTCCATTTTGGATGGCTATATATCTTTTCACATCAAAGTTAAACAAACATCCCACCTCCTAATAGGCCATTTTACGGTAATATCTGCGAATCTCTAACGGATGATTTCTTTCCCTTTCAAGGTAAACGCTGATTCTGCCTGTTAGTGCCCAGTTAAGGCATACGGCAAAGTGCTTTCTGAATTCGTCACTAATCCCTTCCAATGGATAATCCTTTGTATCTAAAATGAACATTTCCTTTGTGATATTTTCTGCGAATCTTTCCACACGTTCCACCAATGGTCGGGTTTCGTCTTCTCCTTTAAATAGAATGACGCTTGTATCTTCCTCAACCAGCTCCAGCGTTCCGTGGAAGAATTCAGCAGCATGAATAGATTTGGACTTAATCCATTGCATTTCCTCTAAGATACACATCGCGTAGGAATACGTATTCCCCCAAAGGTTCCCCGCCCCAATCAGCATATGGTAATCTGTATTTTTGTGCTTTATAGCGAATTGCTCAGCACGAGCATCGAAATCCTCGAGTGCATGAACGATACCTTGTGGTAAAAGGGCAATTTCTTTGGCAAACTGATCATATTGCGGAAATTCATCATTGTTATGAATAAAACGGAAAGTAAGCAATTGCAAATGAATAAAGAACGTGTCAAAGGAATGCTTTTCATGACCAGTTGAGATGCAATAATCAACGGCTTCAGCCAATGGAGTGCCAAGTTCAGCCACTAAACCAATCGTTGTTGCCCCCTTGCTCTTACAGAACTCGGCAGCAGCCACGGTTTCTTTTGTCGTTCCAGTAACAGAAGCAAAGATACAAACCGAATCCTTTGTCAGGTGGCGATTATTCATCACAAGGAGTTCAGCCGCAATCTCAGCATGAACCTCCAGCGATGAATTTGACTTTAAAATATACTCATATGGATACATCATCGCAATCGTCCCACCGGAACCGATCAGGAAAATATTTTTAAAACCTTTAGCCGAAATACCATCCACGACCCTCTCAATCTCTTCCCTCTTCCCCATCGCCTCTTGCCCAACTAACTGTAAATATAAATCAGCATCAAATTTCAACATCCAACATTACCTCCAAATTTAAATTAGAATTTTTGGGACTACAAATTTATATAGAAACATTTGGTACCTGACACCTTTCATGGACATTTGTCCTCGTATCACGAACAATAAGGACCATTCCCCAACTGTCCACCTACAGCGGACAAATAGCCAAAGTGTCTTTCTTTGGTGCCTGACACCAACAATGAATCACACCAACATTGACACCACCAACAATTTCATTAGTAAGGCACTTTCCACATGTATCTTCTGGTGGTTAGTGGGTGGTTGCGGGCTTCGGCTAGTTCTTCGGCGTATTGGCGCAGGACGGTTTGCAGGACGAGTGGGGCGATGTAGCCTTTGACACTTTCGGCCACGCCTGTTAGGTCAAATTCCTTCGCATCGAGAACAACTAGTCTCTCGCCATAGTGTCGGGTGAATTCCAATGAACGTTCTTCTAATGGACGAGTCTCGTCTAAACCTAAAAGCTGAATCACTGGAACGTCTTTATCCAATACTTCAAATGGCCCATGGAAATACTCCCCGGCATGGAGGGCGTGCGAATGAATCCACTGCATTTCCATCAGCAGGCAAATCGCAAACCAATAGGCAATCCCATAATTGGCGCCGCTTGCCATGGTGTAAATCACTTTTTCATCCTTATAGGAATTAGCAAATTCCTTGGCCGAAGCTAAATACTTTGCTTTCTCCTGTGCAAGTATTTGGTCTAGGTTCTCTAAGGAGGCAACGACCTCTGAAAACTTTTCATTTCCTTCTTTAGTAGCCAGAAGTCCAAAAACAAGCTCCAACATCACAGCCTGCGCCTCGTTTACAAACTTCGCTCCTTTCCCATCTTCATAAACAATGACATACTCAGATACTTGGGCAAGCGGTGATTCCGCATCAAAGGTTAGCGAAACAGTAATCGCACCTTTTTCCCGTGCGAAGCGGGCTGCCTCGACCGTCTCTGGCGTTTTTCCATAGTGCGAGCACGAAATCACCAACGATTTCTCATTGAGTTTCCGTGGGTTACGGTGCACAAACTCATTGGAACTATATAGGTCAGAATTAATGGTGTCACTTTCACGGTCTAACACGTATTTACTTGCATACATGAGGGAAGAAGAGCCCCCGCATCCTACGAAATAAACACGATTAATGTCCCTTTCTTTAAAAACCTCTAAAGCCTTTTGAACGTCTGCTAGCATTCTTTATCCTCCTTTATTTATTGACTTTACGGTTGAAACTTCCTTTTGCGTATATTGGAGCCTTTGATATGCACCAAAACAAATCAAGGCAAAACCACAAATTAAAATACAAGAATACAGCAGCACCAAGGACCCAAACCCATCGTACAGCAGCCCGCCCAGTAAAGGCCCGATCGTTCTGCCCACATTGGCAGCACCACTGACTAAACCTTGATACATACCTCTTCTATTGAGGGGTGCCAGTCGATCCGCAATCGCTGGCACGGCTGGAAAAATAAGAATTTCTCCGATTGTCATAATCACCATCCCCGTTACAAACCCGCCATACGACTGGCTGTGTGACAGAAGGGCGAAGGTTAGCATAAAAAAAATCACACCGGATAGAAGCTGCCACTTCACCGGACTCTTCAGTCGGGCCATGAACCACTGGATAAAAGGCTGCCCAAACAAGATCAGTAAACCGTTGATTGTCCACAAAGCACTATACGCTGACAGCGGAAATCCTAACTGGTGCATATAGTTAGAAATACTCGTTTGCCATTGGATATACGTAACCCAACAAAACATAAACCCTAAACAAAGAATGAATAACGAATGGAAGCTTTGCTTCGTAGGACGCACTTCTTTTTTTGGCGTCAGGGCCGCATCCTTTTTTACAGTTGCTTCATAAACGGGTTCCCTCTCATCAAGAGCAAACCAAACGATGAAAATAAACAGGAGGTAGGTGAACCCATTGACCCAGAAGACGTATCGAAACGAAAACTGGGCCACGATTCCACCGAGAGCGGTACCTACTGCTACACCGAAATTGAGAACAAGGTAAATTAAGTTAAAGCTTTTTCTGCCGCCTTCCTTCCAAACAAACCCGGCGAGTGCATAGATGGGAGGGAAAATGGTTCCAATCCCTAATCCAAGAAGAATCATCGCTAGAATATAGATAGGCCATGATAACCCTATCGAAATAATGAAAATAAGACATGCTGATGTTAGAACAGCGAGGAGCAGGGTTCGTTTCCCTCGGATGTGGTCATACAAATAGCCGCCAAGAAAACTGCCAACAATTTCAGCCCCGGAATGAAGCATTAAAACAAATCCCGCTTCAGATAGCGTTTTGCCCATGCCTTGGATCATGTAAATGGTATGCAAGGGCCAAAGAAAAGCCATACCTGTCGAATTGACTAACATTGCTATTAATAAAACTTTTAAATTCCTGGGATAACTCCTCCAAATAGACATAGGATAAAACTCCTTTATATCACTGAACTAGTCACCCGATTCGGAACAATTCCTCCACTTTTACACCAGAAAGGGTGCAAGACTTCGTAACGATTTTTCAACGGCCTGATTTGGATCTATCAAGTATTGAGAAGAAGTAAACTCCAACGTAAGAGCGCGATTGTAATTGTGGTCACCTAAGGTTTTCATGTATTTTTCCAATGGCAGGCTGCCGTCTCCCCAAGCTAAGTGTCCACCCGGGTCCCCATCAATAAAGTGGATATGGACAAAATCCTCGCGTAATTCTTCAAAGTAGCTAGCTAGCGCTTCTCCTTCAACCGCAAGCGGAATGGTATCGACCATTCCCTTCAGAGCAGGTGAATGGATTGAATCGAGCATTTCTTTTAGATCAGGCAAAGTATTAATCAGATTGGACTCGATTTTTTGTAGTGGCTCCAAGGCCAGAACGGTTCCTTGTTTCTCCGCATAGGCGGTAAGCTGCTCTAATGAATCTTGGGTCCGGCTCCAGGCTTCCCGTCTGCTTTCATTGCGGTACCCCCACCCGGCCGTTACTAACACCATCGGGGCTTCTAATTCAAGAGCGGCATCGATTGACTTTTTAAAGTAAGCCACACTTCTTTCACGAATCGCTGACTCCTTTGCCGCAAGATTAATAGGGTACATACACTGTTCAGGTGTAAAGCAAACGACCTCGAGGTCACGCCGGGCAATCTCTTTCTTAATGGCGCGGATTGCAGTTAAGGATAAATCCTCCACATATAGGTGCGGTGCGGCACCCCACAGTTCAATTTTTTCAAACTCATACTTCACCATCGCATCTAAAAAATAGTCCAGCGGATAGTGCAGGTAGTGAAAATTCATCCCAGTTATTTGTGACCGTTTGATTTTTCCCATCCAATCCCTCCAACTTAGAAAGTTCGTTAACATCCCAATATTTACCAAAATACTCATTTGGTATATACCATTTAAACCAATCATAGAAAAGCCAACTAATTAGTTAACAGAATAGGAAAGGCAATCCACCCATTCCTATTCTATTTAAAAACCTTCAATTCAACCAACATCTTTGGAAAAAAATTACCCTTTCACACTTCCAGCAGACAGTCCGCGGACAAATTGCTTTTGGAAAACGATATACGCAATAATCATTGGCAGCGCTGAAATGGCCAATCCTGCCAATTGAATCCCAAAGTTTGTATTCAACTGGCTTCGCAAATTCATCAGCCCAACTGGAATGGTCCTCAGTGCTGAATCTTCCACAAATACTAACGCGAACATAAATTCATTCCACACGTTCATCCCTGTTAATAAAGCACACGAGGCAATGATCGGTTTACCCATCGGAACAATAATATGCCAATACACCTGCCAAATATTACACCCATCAATAATGGCTGACTCCTCAAGCTCTTTAGAGATGGATAGAAAATAGGACCGCATTAAGAAAATCGCAAACGGCAATTGAAACGCAACATACGGAAGGATTAACGCCCAGTAGGTGTTGTAAAGTCCAACCGCCTGCAGCAATTTGTACAGTGGAATTAAGCTGACCTGCGGTGCCAGCATCAAACCACTTAGGATAAGCAGCAGAAAAATGTTCTGCCCCTTAAACTGAAAACGACTTAACCCAAAGGCGGCCATCGACCCAAGCAGTAACACCGATACGACGGAAGTGACTGTTATGAACACACTATTTAGGAAAAATTGACCAATCCCTGCATCCCATGCTGCCTGATAATTTCCCCACAGCCATTCCTCTGGCAACGACCAGGTATTCAAGAAGAAATCTGCATTTGATTTTAATCCACTCAGGCCAAGCCAGATAATTGGATAGATGATCACCAATGAAAAGATCCCAAACCAGACAAGCACAGCAGATTGGAAAATTCGATCCTTGACCTTCCTGACGGTAAGCTTTGTACTTCCTGTCCCGATTTCTTTCATTTCATTTGTTTTTACTACTGGCGGATTATTTTCCATCGCCCTTACGCCTCCTTCCCTGATTTGCCTATTTTTAACTGAACTAAGGAAAGGGTTAGGGTTATGACAAAAATAATGGTCCCAATCGTGGATGCATAGCCCATTTCATCATTTCGGAACGCGGCCCGATAAAGCATCGTGCCTAAGACCTCGGTTGAACGACCAGGTCCCCCATTGGTCATCACATACACTTCATCAAAGACTTTGAACGCACCGATAACAGTAATCACCGTACCGACAAGAATCATTTCCTTCATTTGTGGCAAGGTGATATAAATGAACGTCTTTATCTTAGAAGCGCCATCAATCATTGACGCTTCATAATATTCAAAAGGAATTTTTTGCATGGCAAGCAAGAAAAGCATCGTCATATAACCGGTATACTGCCATTGCGAAACAGCTACAACCGCATAAATCGCCGTCTTACTGTCACCCAGCCAAGATAAGGCCCATTCTGATTGACCGATCGCTTTTAACACCCCATTCACTAAACCAACTTCTGGGTTATAAAGGAGCTGCCATAACAACCCAACAACAGCAATCGAAATAACGGAAGGGATAAAAAAGACGGTCCGGAAAAAGGGCTGAAATCTTCTAATCAATTTATCTTCTAAAACCGCGGCAATAATTAAGCCCAAACCTACCTGAAAAATTAATGAAATAACCGCGTATAGAGAATTATTTTTCAATGCAGTAAAAAAGATTGGATCCTTGAAAAGTCTGCCATAATACTCTAAGCCAACAAATACTCTTCCAGCCTCAAAGGAATTCCACCGAAACAAACTGTTATAAAGATTTAATACGATCGGTAAAAATACAAAAAACAGGATGAAAAGGAGCGCTGGCATAATAAATAGTATAGCGGTTCGACTGCTTTGAAATGTTTTTGTCATCCCCAACTCCTCCTAGGAGGGGGTAAGCAGTGCCCTGCCTACCCTTTCTCAATAATTAAATGTATCGTGTCTTAACTTTGAAAACTGTCTAGCTGTGGCGCTTTTCTTATTCCACTTCACTTTGTACTTGCTTAGCTACTTCTTGAACTTCTTTGATAATTTGTTCTGGGGTTTTTGACCCGTCAAGCAACAGCTGGATATTGGATAAATACACATCTGCTACCTTGGCATGGACGTCTGTGTCGAGCCATTCGGCCATACCTTCCGCCTTCTTCATGTAATCCACACCTTCAGCTACTTCCTTCAGAGCCGTATCCGGGTTAGTGGCCCCATCAATCGGACTTGGCCAGCCAATTTGCTTCACAAGCTTCAAGGCATTTTCTTTACTTGTTAAGAACTTCAAGAATTTAATCGCTTCTTTCGGATGCTTGGTTTTCGAAGAAACGATAAATCCATCCGGTGCACCAGTAATGAAACTTTGACTGCCCTTACCCTCTGCAATGGACGGCATCGGGAAGAAGCCCCAGTTTCCTTTCATATTATTCTCGACCGTTTGGAACTCTTCTAATTCCACATAGAAGATCGCTCCCTTACCAGCTGCAAATAATTGTTGTCCCATATCATGGGAACTAGAGTTAACATTCTTCATAAAATAACCCTTTTTATTCAAGTCTGCTAACATTTGCATCGCCTTCACATAGCCAGGATCGGTGAACTCCCCTGTTTTCGGATTATAGTCTTTCATTCTCACATCTTGTGCGACCATCTTTTGGTTTAAACCTGTTAAGTAATGGATCGCTGCCCATGGGCCTTGGTTTCCGAGTATGATTGGCGTTTCTCCACCCTTTTTCAGGGTTTCCAACACTTTTAAAAATTCATCCCATGTAGTCGGTGCCTGCAGTTGATATTTATCAAAAATCTTCTTGTTGTAAACAAAGAATTTTCCATTGAAGCGAAGAGGAATGCCATAATTTTTTTCGTTGGATGTGAAAGGTTGAAGGGATGCCGGAATAAAACTGTCCTTCCAAGCGGTATCTTCATTTAAATACGGAGTCAAATCTAAGGCTGCATCAGCACGAACGAATTTTCTGGCAAATTCACCTGACCACGAAAACATAATGTCGGGAACTTCATTACCGCCTAAAATAACACGGAGTTTGTCTTTAATCGGTTCATCTGCAACCGCTTCCATTTTAATCTTGATATCTGGATTTTCTTTTTCAAATGCTTTGACTACTTCTTCAAAATAAGGAGCGTATTCTGGCTGCGGCCACTTATGCAAAAATTTTAATACGACTTTTCCCGAATCCTCATTGGTGGAAGAAGAACTAGAACATCCCGTCAGGACCAGCGCAAACACCAACAGACCTGCTAATAAAACGTTTATTTTCCTTCTCATTTCATTAACCCCCTTATTTTTTTAAAAGATCAACCAGTTAAAATCCTTTCACCCCCTTACCTTCTATCCTTATTTCAATCCCTTTTAGGAGATTAAAAGGGAATCCCATAACCAAAGGCCCCATCAACAAGACATGTTTGTGTCGCAAATTTCGCCCCTTCTTCCAAACTATTTTTCAGGAGGACAGCTTCCTGCACATTAGGATTTGCCTTTTTTTCAGAAAGATAATGTAAGATAAACGCGGTAAAAAAGGAATCTCCTGCTCCAAGCGTATCAACCGGTTGCACAAAATGCGGTTCTTGTCGGTAAAACGATTGGCCGTCATAGATCATCGAGCCGCGTGAACCCATCGTGCCTAGCACTAATTTACTCCCAAACGAATGGACACGTTTTAATAGATTCTCCACTTCCTCGTCGGCCAATTGCCCGCAGCTTAGCAAACTGATATCAATATGCGGGCAATTTCTCTCTAGCAACGCATCGGTATAATCACTTGAAAAATCATAGGATACTAGGATTCCGGATTCTTTTAATTTATGTAACTCTGAATCCATATCACTGTAGATGCTGCTATGGGCAATATCGAAGCTTTTAATATAAGCCAAGTCTTCTGCGCTGAGGACAACGGGATGGTCGCTTTGAACACCACCCACATTCCCGCCAATAAACACTCGGTCACCGTCCACTAAATCAACCGCGGCAAATCCATTCTCCCCCTCATGCTGGCGGCAATGAGCAATATCTATTTCCAAGCTTTTTAAGGTAGTAATAATATGCTCTGCAGCCCGATCGTTGCCGAACACTCCAAGATAGGCCGCTTCAACCCCTAACTGCTTAGCATAGACACTGAAATTCAAAGCATTTCCACCTGGATACATCGTTTTCTTATAAACATATTTATCAACCACATTATCGCCAATGCCGATTACCTTCATGAAAAAAGCCTCCAATTACCATCAAATGGTATATACCATTTGGTTTATTTTAAAACTGAAATGATTTTCCTCATTTCAGCTTTAATTCCGAATAAAATTTGACAATGTCACTTCTTGTTAATGAACTAGAGAATTCAATTTCCTTTTCATTTTTATCAAAAGCAACGGATTCTTGTAAGATGCACGGACTCTCAGAACGTATTTTTAACAGCTTGCTCTCACTTTCATCCGACACGGTCACCTGCATGTACTCTTTTGCCATGACAAGGACAATTCCGTACTCTCTTTCTAAAATTTCATACAACGAATCATTTTCCGTAATAATTTCATCAAGCCTTGGGCAAAGCTTCTCTGGCAGGAACGATTCCTCAATCGAGATCGGTGTCTCATTAACAAGCCGAAGCCGTTTAATAGCCGTCATCACTTCCCCCGAGGGAAGCTTTAATTTTTGCGCTAAATGAGCGTGGGCTTCCATTTTACGAATGGACAGGATTTGTGTACTCGGAATCAATCCTTTACTCAACATGTTTTTGGTAAAACTGTTAAAGGTAACAAAATCCATCTCAATTTTACTTTGATTGATAAAGGTACCCGCTCCTACACGCCGTTCTACCACACCTTCCCTTTCCAGGATCGACAGGGTATGTCTTGCGGTCATACGGCTAATTTGAAACTGCTCGGCCAATTCCCTTTCCGAAGGAAGTTTATCACCGTGCTTAAGTTTCCCACTCTCAATCTCCTCAAGAATTTTATTCCTTAATTGTTTGTAAAATGGAGTTGCCTCTTCATCTCTTATCATTCTACTCATCTCTAATTTCTCCCATTTATGCAGATATTCAATACCATACATAAAGGATATAGTATTGCTACTTCTTTTGTAAATTCGTGTTTTCACAGTGGTATATACCATTAGGAATAAGGTTAAGATAATCTTTTTGGAAGTTTGAAAATAAGTAATTTGTAAGCGCTTTAAATGCGGTGTGTCAGAATACTTAATTAATTTTAGGATAATCCATATCTTTAACCTTGTCAACCGAAGAAATTTCTACAAAATCAGCTATGAGAATACTAATTAAACGTTTGATTAGTTTCACCTTAAGCCTTGTCAAGGCTAGGATTCCCTCTCCAACTTCGCAAGTATATTGTCGAGGATTGTCCAGCTATTTCACCGAATATACCTAAGGCATGTCCCTTTAGCATTGAAAAAGAGAGCATGAAGCACCTCTCTTTGATCTAAATTACTGATTATAATCCCACATAATCCTCCACTCACCTTTTTCCTTTACTACAAAGACCTCTTGCTTTAAATCAAAATTTCCGTATTTCCCTTTATAGGTTTGAGTGACAAGAACCTTATATACATTCTTCAGTAGTGGTCCTGTTTTAGACATCTTCCACTTTTTCACTTCTTCCGGCTTGCCGATTGTATAGGTAAAGGTTTCAACGCCAAAATGGTTCATAAATACATGGGCACGATCCTGGATGTAGTTTCCTTTAGTGAACTTTTCCTTCATAGCAGAATGAAATAGATTCCATGAATTCGCGAAATCACCGTCAGCTTCATACCTATAAAACTCGTCGACCATTTCCTTTGCCTGATTGCTAGGAGAAAAGAAAGCAAACTTCATCGCTAGAAAAATTGTTAAGCTACTAACAATCAAAACGATACCAATAATCATACCTTTGGAAGGTCCATATTTTTTAGCCATGGTTATCTCCTTACGTTCCAAGCTATATATCTAAGAATATGTTAAACCAAGTCCAAATAGTATTTTGAATTGAAACATATGAGTAAACTCTCCCCTAATCCTTCCCTTTATTAACTTCTGTTGAAATCGCTCAGCAAGGTGTCAGGCACCAGAATTTTAAATTTTATTCATTAGAAAACAACTTCCTAGATATATTTAAACTACCAATTTCCACTAATAACACCAAGCTTTCTTTAATCGTTAAGCGTTCTCTGAGGTAAGATGGAAAGAATCCGTTGGAACTGCCCCTCAATTCTACGATTTAACGATTCTTTCTTTTCTCCCACCATTTTTATTATAGTCACGAGAAAATTGGCAATGATAGTAGAGGAGGTGAAAAAAAGATGACAAACGACCCGAATCTTCGTGGAAATATGATCGATAACGAATGGAATAGTGAAGAGGTTCAAAATGAAATCATGTTCAGCGGAATCATCGACGATGAATGGCTCGAAAACAGACGAACAGATGATGAAGACTATGACTATCAAGATGATGACCATAACGATTACGTATGGTAACCCAGCACAAAAAGCCACGGAAAGGTTCGTGGCTTTTTAACAAACTTATGAAAAAAACCGCTTACTGGCGGATACGCTACGTTTACTGGCGGATAAGAACATGTTACTGTCCAATATCTATTAAAACTCCATAAGTCTCCTCTACATCAGATCGCAACCACAAAAAAATAAGGCCGGAATCCCGGTCTCATTTTTCTATCGATTATCCACTTTTTCCGGATAAAGATCATGGTTCATTAAACGGAAATTGGCCATCTCTTCGTACTTTGTTCCCGGCTTCCCATAATTACACCATGGATCAATCGAAATCCCGCCGCGTGGAGTAAACTTTCCCCAAACTTCAATGTATCTTGGGTCAAGCAGCTTAATTAAATCATTCATGATGATATTCACACAATCCTCATGGAAATCTCCATGATTCCTGAAACTGAAAAGATATAACTTCAATGACTTACTCTCAACAATCTTTTGATCCGGTACATACGAAATATACATCGTCGCAAAATCCGGCTGGCGCGTCAACGGACATAAACTAGTAAACTCCGGGCAATTAAATTTCACGAAATAATCACGATCCGGATGAAGATTATCGACCGCCTCTAATACCTCTGGAGCATATTCAAATGAATAGGTAGTCCCTTGATTACCTAATAAAGTTAAATCTTTTAAACCTTCTTCATGGCTTCTGCCAGACATACAAAAACCCCCTTGTAATCTGTCCCGACACTTCACTAGAGTAGAGTTTCCCGCAGCAGCTCTATTTTTCAAACTAAAAGGATCCCACAAAAAAGCCACGTCCAGTATGGACATGGCTGATCGTCATGTATCCATAGTTTTTTATAGAGGGTATCAGCTATGAACCTCTCCCGCAAGTACGGGCATTCTCTACTTCATATCATATAGAACACCACAACATTCGTCAATGGCAGATCAAGGCAATTTCAACACCTCTTTTTTTAAAAAGGAACCCATCATAGTGACTGAACAAAAGCTGCCCCTTGACCTCGCCTACCGTTTTTTAATTATTCCCCCCTCCAAGGCAAATTTTGCGGCGGTGGTGCCTGACACCATGTGGTATAATAAAAAATATTTGCCACGACCTTCGGGTTGCGAAATTCTTATTTTATGAAAAAGTCCTGTTACAAGGCATAGGGGGATATGATGAAACAACAAGAAGTAGGATCACGATCGATTGGGCTGCCGCTGACCATTTCAATCATAGCCATCTCATTTTCGGCTATATTTGTCAAATGGTCAGACGCACCGGCCTCGATTTTGAGTATGTACCGGATGTGGTTTGCTAGTATCTTAATGGTTCCCATCGTCTGGAAAAAACGCAGTGAATTTAATAATATCATGAAAAAGGATTGGTTCTTTTTATTTTTTTCAGGCTTCTTTTTAGCCTTGCACTTTGTCCTTTGGTTCGGGTCCTTGAAATTAACAACCGTCGCAAGCTCGACCATCATCCTTGCCTTGCAGCCGATTGTCTCCTTGCTTGGAGGCTTTCTCCTATTTAAGGAACGAACCACCTTGTCCGCATTGATGACCATGGGTATTGCCATTATCGGAGCGATGATGATTGGCTGGGGAGATTTCGGTTTAAGTAAGGATGCAATCATGGGGGACCTGCTGTCGTTTTTCAGTGTCATCTCAGTAGTTGGCTACTTATTAATCGGTCAGACGATCGTCAAAAAGGTATCACATTGGCTTTATAGCTTTTGCGTATTTTTCTCTGCTTCGATTATTCTTACCATCTATAACCTCACAACAGGAGTTTCCTTAACTGGATATCCTGCCAAGGAATGGGGCATCTTCTTGTTACTCGCCACCGTTCCAACGGTCAGTCATGTGATCAATAACTGGCTTTTAAAATACGTCAATGCGACAACGATCTCGATGAGTATTTTAGGCGAACCCGTCGGCGCCACCATTCTAGCGGTCCTATTATTAAATGAACATCTCGTCAACTGGCAAATTGTCGGTGGCCTGCTCGTCCTGCTCGGTGTCTTCTTCTTTTTAAGCCAGCAGCAAAAACCCCTGCCACAAGCGATAAAAGAAGGGACTTTTAATTAGCCATTAAGAGAACAATAGTACAGAAAAAAGGGGCTAAGATTAGTCCCTTTTTTGAATACATATAGCTGGTGATCAATCACATTGAAATGTTCATTTTATACCTTTTACCTCATTCTTTTTTAGAAAACTCTTAATTGATTCTACTGATAATCCAAGTTCTTTTGCTTCCAAAATTAGTACAAACCATTCATTATCGATAACCGCAACTTCACTTTCTGAAACATTCATATTCTTCCTCCTAAAATGCTCTCTGTTCTCAATTATCCATTTATCTATTAAAATAGTTTCTACTGCTCAATATAAGCTATTATATCTAGTACTTTTATAACAGTGTGTTGGATTCTGTCGTATTTATAAAATTTTCCCAACTATTATCTGCTGGATTATTCCAAATTATTACAAATTACTACACTAGCCTTCTTAGAAATTAAGATAACCAAATCTTGAACATACGAAAAAGGGCTGCTTACAAAAGACATGAATATGCCTCTTGAAGCCGCCCCTTAGCAGAACTTATTTACCTGAGTTTCCTTTCGGGATCGTCACGGTAGCCGTACCTCTAGTTGTATTTCCTGCGATCCACACTTTCAGCAGGTCAATTGAACCTTCTGCCTATCAACGATTTTCCCAATTTTCACAGCTTCCAAGTTGGGAAATCCGTTTCTTTTTGTTTTTCATACTCTTTCATTCTTGAGTAAGAGTTTGATAGTTTTGATAAAATGTATCCTTGAGGGCTTGGTGTTTTGACTTGTTTGCTTAACTCTTGAATTTTTATATTCGTAAACATGTTAGACACTTGAGCTAAATTTTCAATCGTGTCCATTAATTCAGGGTTATCATTGTAATTGCTTTTGGCGATATAGTAAATATAATCAAGTTTGTTCCTTATGTGCTTTAGCGTCTCGAGATCAAATTGTTCAGTCATTACATCACCCCTTATCTTAAAGCATATGGAACAAAAGGTGATTTGGAACAAAATCCAAAAATAAATTTTAGTGGCAAAAAAATAACGGCAGGCAACTTAAATGGAAATCAATGAAATCCACATATCGGATGGCATTAAATGAGTTTGAACTTAAAATAGAAAAGCAGAAGTGGAACCCTAAGGTCTACTTCTGTTTTTTGATGTTAATTTAAGCTGTGACTTTTGCTTTTTCGTGATCTGGACCTTTTTTGCTCATTTTTCCAACAAATGGAACCACCCAGTGGTCTAAACCGATTCTTCCAGCGTTATAACCAGCTGTTAAGATGATGAAGCCAAGGAAAATGTCTCTAGGGTTATGAGATACTGTACCGGCTAAGAAGAAGCTAAAGTTCATCACTAGACCAAAGAACATTGCAGTTGTTGTTAAGCAGCCTAAGATTAAGCCTAAGCCGATTAGTGTTTCGCCCCAAGGGACGATGACGTTAAACACATCTACGTTTGGTAAGGCAAAGTGTTTTAAGAAGTCAACATACCATCCAAATACAACTGCACCATCTGGACCTTTTACTGGGTTCGCAATGGCTCCTTTTAAGAATCCAGCCGCATCGAAGCCGCCTGTTAATTTATGAAAACCTGCTGTAAACCAAGAATAGCCAAGGTATAAACGTAAGACAGTTAAGATAGCGGCAGCGATTTTATTTTCTCTTAAAAATTTGTTAAACATAATTCATTCCGCCTTTCAATTTTTGTTTGTTCTTTATGATTACACTATATTCCCTTTTTCTATTAAACAACATAGGCATAGTGACAAGTTCACAGTTTGTTAAAAATGTTATGACGAACTGTTGAACAGCACCAAGTAATCCATCATATCTGCAGTCATTGCTTCGAACCATTCCCTTTAATTTGGCATATAGTAAGTTATTAAAATGCAAAGGATGTTCATCTATGTCAGAATTTCCAGTTCCAGTGAAGATTGATACAGTCAGTGGCGGTATTGTTCAATTTGGCAATTCGTTGTTTATTTCTCCTAAGAGCGCCTCGAAAAATACACATGGCTCTGGCTCAACAAATTCAGGGCTTCATGTCACAACTATTAATGGTCAAAGTACAACCACTTCGGTCAATGCGGATCTACTTGACCAACCCATCGTTCAGGATAACTAACCGGGTTTTTACGAGGATAGGCTGGAGAATTCCAAAGTATCTTGACCCGCAGAAATTCTAATCAAAGCAAAAAGACGACTCGGAAGCCCGAATCGTCTTTCTTTAAATAGAACGGTTAAGCACTTACTTTCGCTTTTTCGTGATCAGTTTCTATTTTGCCAGCTGATTAACAACTGAGATCGTTTATTTCAGAATCTGGTGAGAAAATCCCACCGAGATATTCAGCGTGTTCGAGATATTGTTGCACAAAGTCCTTCAATGTCATCGGTATACCCGTATCTTCTAACCAATAATCATAACTAATCGCCAAAGTCTTTTTGATCATGTCATTTTCTAGCCAGCTAGGGGCTAATTTATGCTCAAGACCGGCAAGGACATTAGCAATTTCTTGAATTGTGGTTATGTTTATCACCTTCTTAGAAAAAAGTTATATCTCCTTTTTCTAGTATATGTGATGATCGGCAAAAAAAATTCTAAAACCACTCCATTTCTTATAGTTCGCAGTCGGTGTCATATTCCTTCTTTTTCTCACCGAGTTCGCTTGCTTAGACGCAAAATATATAACTGAAAAATGTTACTCTATACCAAACAGGCTTGGAGTTTTCCTCCAAGCCTGTTTTTTCTATTCATTTATACTCTAATGCAATACTCTTGCTGCAGTTGTAAATTTAGCCGGATTATACGTAGCAATTTTCACAACATCACCCGTTTGCGGGGCATGTATATATTTCCCGCCTCCAATATATATGCCGACATGATAGGCAGGGTTACCCCTAAAAACTAAATCACCTTTCTGTACATCATACGGGGAAATTCTGGTTCCAACATCCTGTTGGTCACGGGAAACCCTTGGAAGACTAATACCAACATATCGGTACACATATTGAGTGAACCCTGAGCAGTCAAACCCGCTTGGAGATGACCCGCCCCAAACGTATGGAACGCCCAAATATTGTTTAGCGGCTGCTATTAACGCATTTGCCTTGTCAGAGTTAGTCGCTTGAATTGTCGGCGAACTGGAAGTTGATGGGCTCTTTACCGAAGACTGTGGTGCCTGTTGTCTTGGCCTTTTTGGTGCTTCTTGCCGTACTTCTTCTGATGCTTGTTGCCGTACTTCTTCTTGTGCTTGTTGCCGTACCTCATCTTGTGCTTGTTGCTGCGCCTCTTCTTGTGCTTGTTGCTTTGCCTTTTCTTGTGCTTCTTGCTGTGCCTCTTCTTGTGCTTCTTGCTGTGCCTCTTCTTGTGCTTGTTGCTGTGCCTTTTCTTGTGCTTGTTGCTGTGCCTTTTCTTGTGCTTCTTGGCGTGCTTTATCTTGTGCATTTTTTTGTGTTTGTTGTTTAGCTAGTTCCGTTTGCTTTTGCTTTAAGGCGCTTTTTGAATTTGACAATACCTGGTTCAGTTCTACTTTATCAGCTTCAACCTGCTTCTGTTCCGAAGCTAATTCAGCCTGACTCTTTTTTAATTGGGTTAATTCATTTTCAAGCTTTTGCTCTGCAACATTCAAGGTTTCTTCTTTTTTAGCGAGAGCCTTCATTATATCTGTATTACTTTCAAGAATTTGCATAACGGCAGTTGATCGAGTTAATAACTGAGAAAAATCTTCAGAAGAAATGATAAATTCTGCGTAAGTGATAATGGACTGTTTCCCTTGTGCCTGCATGGTTCTTAGTCTTGTAGAATAGTAGTCTTTGTTCGTTTCTAAGTCTTTTCTTGCTCTTTCAATTTCAGTCTTTGTGTCTTCCATTTGTCCTTGTTGTGCTTTAATATCATCGTTTAGTTGTTTGCTTTTTTCCATTCCTATAATGATGCGGTTGTCTAGTTGTTGTATCTTTGTTTCTAGCTCTTCAATTTGTCCTTCGGTCTCGTTGATTTGACCTTTTGTCTCATTGATTTGTCCTTGGGTAACAGGTCGACTTGCAAAAGTAGGGGTTGCTTGCACGATCGTAGTTAAAAGAGCAACCGATAGCGTATATATTAATGTTTTCCGTTTCAAACTATAATCACCTTTTCTTAGAGAAAATTATTCCAATTCCTATAATTATAGTTTAAGTTTGTTAGAGAATAATAACAATGGAACTGGACAGAATGTAATAAATTTGTAATGTTATGTAGAAACATCATAGAAAGCGTCGAATGTAAAACCTAGTTTTCGTAGAGTATGTTAACTTTCGTCATTTTTCAATATATAGAAGAAACTTGAGAGAATAAACGAGCTGGTAAGGAAATGTCCACAAAAAAAACCTCGAAGAATAGAGACTTCGAGGTTTGTTCTGGATTTTGAGGCAGGTTACATCGCATATCCCTATTTACACAAAAGTCTGTGTTGAATTATTTCGGCTGAATCGATACACCGCAATCAAGAAAAACGCAGCGGCAAAGGCGAATAGAATCATAAAATTCAAATACAACTCACTAAATTCATTTCCCTCCTGAAGCTTCGTTAACGTATCCAATGTCCAGCGCTACGGCAGGAAATTAGCAATTTTCTGTAACGATTTCGGCATCACTTCCACCGGCCAGAAGCAGCCGGAAAGCATGACGGTCGGGGTGATAATTAAATTTTGCAAGGCGCCCGCGGCACTGCGGCTGTTTGAAAAAGAAACAATCATTAACGAGATCCCTACGGAAATCAATGAGAATAGCAGCATGACGAACGCCGCTGACCAAAAGGACATATTGATGCCAATGCCAAAGATGCTTTTCATAATCGTTAACGTGATCAGCACCTGTATCGTCATCACAATCATGTTGACCATGACATTGGAGAAGATATACTTCCTAGCATTAATCGGTGTTGATAATAACCGAAAATAGGTGCGGTTTTCTTTTTCCAAAAGGATGATCTCGGACATATTGCAGGCTGACATCAGCATGATCATAATCAAGAAGCCGATCGTTTGGTTGGTCATAAACTTGTTTTTTGAAGAATCTTCTAAAGCATTTGTGGTCAGCTTATAATCTGTTTGCTGGTAATCCTGATACATCTGCTCAAAAGTCTGTTGATTACCTCCCGCAACATAACTGATTGTCGCAATATTATCGATATACTGATGCAAATACGATTTCACGTATGTGGTAATTGCTGCACCCTTGATCGTGGTCAGTTGGATATGGTCAGGCTCCCCAGCCAAGACACTGTCAGAATATCCTTTTTCAAAGGTAATAACACTATCTAAATCCCCAGACGAGATTTGATCTTGAACATCGGCCGTGGTAATTTTGGAAATTTCCACATTCTCTAATCTTTTTAAAAATTGGATTGTATCCGTAGTAATCTTGCTAGTGTCCTGATTAACAATTCCAACATGGAGGATTGTTTTTTGATCGCCGCCATAGACGAGCAGGGAGATAAAAATCCCGATTAACGGCATACATAGATACATAATAATGTTTTTCTTTTTTCGAAACGTCACACGTAACGTGTTCTGAATTAACCAGAGGATATCCTTCATTATAGCCCCTCCCGTCTTCGCAAAGAAATGATCGCCACGAGTAAAAATAAGAGCGCCCCGCCAAGATTGATTGTTAGTGCCGGAATAGCTGCCGCAAAGTCATTCGCATAAATAATCTTTGTCAACGCTGTATTCATCCAGGTTAGCGGCGAAAGCTCCGTAATCAACTTGAAAATGCCTTCTGGTTTGTCAATTTTAAAATAAGCTCCGCCAAAAAAGGACGATAACTGCACAAACAGCATGATGATCACTCTCGGACCTGCACTTGTTTTTGACAGGAAGCTGACACCAATCCCCAGGCTGACCGCAAACACGACTTCTGTTAGCAGAACAAGGAATACCAATCCAAGTTGATCGCCCCAATTGGCTTTAAAAATGAGCTTGCTAAATAGGATGACGAGCAGAATACAGATGCTATTACTAACGAGACTCCCGAGCACTTTCCCGATGAAAATTTCACTTTTTCGTACAGGAGAAGCAATCAGGCGGTCCGCTGTCTTGCGAACTCTTTCGCTTACGATTAACGAGCTTGACGACATCGCGCCGTAAAGAACAATCATCGTTGTGATGACAATTGCATAATAATCCATCGATCCCGGCTGTTTATCGGGAAGCAGCGATGTTTCCTTAATGAAATCTGCCGGCTTTTCACGTGTGAAGGCACTTTCCAACTTTTGCGGAGCCACCTTCATGACTTCAGAAGCAATATTGTATTGATCGACAAAGGCGGCGAGCATCCCCTGTAGAATATTTCCTTCGATACTGGTCCCATTATTGACATAGAGCTGAATCCCTTTATCGGTTACTTCTATATAACCATCATAGTTACCTTGCTTCACTTCTTTTTCGCCATCGCTATGTTCAGTTGCTTTTTTTAAATGAAGCCCTGATTTTTCGGCCTCAGTGATAAAGTGAGGAAAGTACTCACCCTTCGTTGTATCTTTATATAAGACATCGATATCATCGACGCGCAGACTGGTCGTAAACGTGTTCGATAGTGCCGTCCCAAGGACAAGCATTAACACAATTGGGAAGGCTAACATAAAAAACAAGGTTCGGGTGTCCCGGAAGTCTGTTTTAATACCCTTCCATGCGATATTGAGTATGTTCAAAGTGAGTCCCCCCTTATTGGTCACGTAGATTTCTACCCGTTAATGTTAAAAATACCGTTTCCAGGTTCGGTGCTTTTTCTTGTAAGGAGCGGATTTCGATCTGGCTGCTCATAAAATGCTCAATGATCTTATTTAAGTTATTGACGCCCGTATCTGAGTTGATTTTAATCAAGTTTTCATCGACTGAAACAGCTTCGACCCCGTTTATTTCTTTAATCGATTCCAGGTTCACCTTTTCCGTTGATTTAACCTCAATCCAGACATCCTTTGTATTGGTAATGATCGACTTCAGCTGCTCCTGCGTTCCTTCAGCAATGATTTTTCCATGATCAATGATTGCAATTCGGGAACAGATCTCTTCGACTTCCTCCATATAGTGGCTCGTGTAAATAATCGTGCAGCCCATTTCATTCAGCCGTTTTACTGATGTAAGGATATAGTTCCGGGACTGTGGGTCAATCCCGACGGTTGGTTCATCCATAATGATGAGCTTTGGCCGGTGGGCAATTGCACAAGCAATATTTAAGCGGCGCTTCATCCCACCTGAAAAACTTTTCGGATAGCTTTTATGTTTATCCTGAAGACCGACGAAATCAAGGGCCTCTTCGACTCGTTCATTTAATTTGGCACCACGCAGACCGTAAAGTCCAGCAAAGAATTTTACATTTTCATAAGCCGTCATATCCTCATAGATCGCCAAATCCTGTGGCACCATGCCAATATTCATTTTCGCAAATCGGCTGTATTTAGCACTATTTTTTCCGAGTATGCTAATCGTTCCATCATTGCTGCGCAGCAGGCCAGCAATCATGTTAATTGTCGTACTTTTCCCGGCTCCATTGGCGCCCAGAAAACCAAATATTTCTCCCTCTGCAACAGATAAACTCATATTATCAACTGCGATAAAGTCAGCGAATTTTTTCGTTAAGTTGTTAATCTCTAAAACGTTCATCGTTTCACCCCTAGATCGTTTTGTCTATTTCCAGTATAAAGAAAAAGAATGAACGCGCATAAGTGCAATCGTTCATTCTTTTCACATGAGAATATTCATATTGTGAGCGTGAGATTCTCATCACCCTAGTGGCAGGAGCGTAGTGACGGAAAAACCATCGCTGCTGTCGACAATCATTTTTCCATGAACAGATGCCGTCCGCTCCTCCATTCCAATGATACCTAGGCCTTTTTTAATCATAGCTGTTCCCGCACCATTATCCTTCACTTCAACTCTGATCATTTTGTTTAAAACCTTTAGATCGACGGAAACTTGTGTTGCATGTGAATACCTCATCGTATTCGTCAGCGCCTCTGTGACATTTTCATGGATGATTTTCCATTGAATCGGCGCGATAATATCTAAATTGCCTTCATGGGTGAGGACGGTTTTTATCTGTTGTTTGGCGTTAAAATCATCGATTAGCAGCTTCAAGCGGTGAATCCCCACTTGTTCCGTGGGGGGCTTCATATTTTTTAGGGTCATGCGGATGTTTTCGATCCCCTCTTTCGAGATGTTGATCGCATTTTGGAGGAGCTCGGTTGCTTTTTGTGGATCGGTCTCCATTAATCGTTTGGACGCTTCCATCTGAAAAAGCGCACCTGTCATCGAATGGCCAATTTTATCATGAATCTCCTGTGAAATTCGGTTGCGTTCCTCTAATTTAAAGGTGTATTCGGACTGCCGTATGTATTCGGTATTTTCATTGATATTTTTCGTTAACTTCTGGAGTTTTTTTCGCATCGTATCGATTTGCGCTTCATTTTTTACCAGTCTATCGCTATAGATAGTCGTGAGCGAAAATATCATAAAAGAAAGACACGCCACTAAACCATATAGGGGCTGCAACGATTCATTCATATACAAGATAGGAAGCAAGGAAAGAATCATTAGCGTAATTTTTTTATTGAAAAAACATGCGGCCAGTTCCACAATCGATAAAGGCAGGAGCAAACTAAACGAGGGATCCACGATGAGATAGGCTCCTGTCGTAATAGCGATGGACACCATATGCAGGATCCTTTTGATGGTGTTATTTTTAAAAATATAAAGCGTAATATTTGCACAAAAATACACGAGAAAGGCGAGGACAACCCAGGAGATATGGCTGATATTGGTTTGTACGGCAAGGTAAGCAATATACACTAACAAGACCAGCTTCGTAAAAATGATCCAAAACTCCATTTTAGTCTTCTTTCCCCGTCAGAAAGTAAATCGCGATTTGTGTGCGGTGCTCAAGTTCGGTCTTGCCTAATATAGACGTGATGTAATTGGCTACCGTCCCCTCAGAGATAAATAATTCCTTGGAGATCGCTTTATTGGAATACCCCTTCGCAATCAAGGACATGATTTCACGTTCTCGCTCGGTAAATCCTGTGAGATCGATTTTTGTTTCAGGTTCTTTATTGGACGCCGACAAATTGGACTTTATTTTTTCAAGAATAACATCCTGAAGAATGCTGTTTCCATGGAAAACACTCTTCATCGCATCACGGATTTGTTCGGGGTCATTGTTTTTTAATAGATAGCCCCTGGCCCCATTTTTGATGGCATCGAGGATGTATTCATCATCATCAAATGTCGTTAATATGATTGGCTTGGTGTTCGTTGTTTCGGTAATCAGCTTCGTGGCTTCCACTCCATTCATATTTGGCATGCGAACATCGAGCAGGGCAATGTCGACTTCATGCTTTTGACAGTAATCGACTGCCTCTTTTCCATCACTGACGGTGTCCAGCACTTCAAATTCCCGGTAGGTAGATAGAATGATTTTCAGGCCTTCTCGAATAAATGAGTTATCATCCGCAATTATGACTTTAATTTTCATAAGTTTAGGAGCCACTTCCTTATTTTTACTCTCTATACCTGCCATTATAGCAAGAAACCTTGAGGAAGATGCATATCAAATCAAATCGCGGATTTCATAAATGTGTTCATCCGCCCATTCATTGGACGTTTATCATGCATACAGTACAAAAGGTAACCATTTTCAAGGGTAACCAAAAGGACGATTTGTTATTGACAAAAAAAGGAGATGTATTTGTATGATGGGAGGACATTTTGGTGGTCACCAGGGGGGACATCATGGGGGGCACGACGGTGGGCATCACGATGGACACCATGGGGGCTATCACGACTTTGGGCATCATGATGGACACCATGGGGGCTATCACGACTTTGGGCATCATGATGGACACCATGGGGGCTATCACGGAGGCTATCATGGAGGGTATCACGGTGGGTATCACGGAGGCTACCCTGGCTATGGTGGTTATGGCGCTCCATTTGTAGGGGGAATGTTAGGCGGCCTAACGGTCGGTGCATTGTCATCTGGCGGAGGCTATCCATACCCAGTACCCTATCCTGCCCCGTACCCAGCACCCTATCCTGCACCTGTAACATATCCAACCAGCTATCCATATAGAGGGTATCCTTATTAGTAGTTGAGTAAGAAACTGATTTAATGAAGTGGAACTGACACAAGGTCGGTACCTTTTGAGCTAAAAAATAAAGCGTAGAAGGCCTCCTCAAAGGACTTTTACGCTTGTTCTCTATGAGAGAGTTACCATGATATACTGCATGGTATCTAGTACCTTATCTTTCAAACTTAATCATTATGAATATATTGGATAAATATAATAAGTAATTAAGCAGATATTTTCTCTAGTAAACCCATTTGTAAGTTGATTAATTTATCAAGCTTTTCACTTAGTTTTACCGTCTCAACTGAAGTAAAACCTTTGGATAGCCCCACTGAAATCATTGTTTTTCTAAGATGTTCGATTTTGGTAAATAGATCGTCGTTAGTCATCATCAGAAACTCCTTATTTTAGAACTTGTACTAAGTGTACCAATTGAAAGCGAATACAATAAAATAGTTTTCATCATCAAATATCGACACTTTTTACTATCTTCATAATGTTTATGACATTTAATTTTATAGTGACACTCGGAATATGCCGAATACTGCATTCTGCCAAGGAAAAAAGTTCATTTTTTGGACACAAAGATACATAAAGTCAATAGGATGATGAATTTCAGAAATAGCATCCTGTTCTACAAGCACTAGAATGAATATTATTTTTGTATCTGAATACATAAATAAGAAGGGCGTAAAAAACTGTTTCTTCTATAATACTTATGGTGAAACGGAGGTTTTTAGATGAAAAAGTGGTTGACTGTTTTTTCTGCCAGTCTATTGCTGCTCCTGAGTGGATGTTCTTATTTAAACACGGCGGCTGACACGCTTGATTATGTAAAGGAAGCCACAAGCTACGCAGCAACCCTAGACAATTTTGCCGCTGAAACTCCTCCACTTATCAAACAGGTTGTAGATAACCAAGTAGAAGCAGATGAACTCACGGCACAACTCCAACAGATGAAAAATGAGATACAATCCTTTAATACTCTTGATGTCCCGGAAACGGTAAAGGGATTTCATCAGGAAATTATTGAACAAAATAACCTCTTAATTCAACAAATTGACCTCTACTTAAAGGATCTCAAAGACGGCAAACTTAACCCATCAACCCTCGAAAACAGCAAACTACTTCAACCCGTACAAGAAATCACAACGATCATCGAGCAAATCCAAAAGCTCGGGGCGCAAGTGAACGAAACACTTGGAACAATTGGTGCCTGACACCAAAAAAGACGAGAATTTTTCCTCTCGTCTCCCTTACATACTTTAACGCTTTAAACTTATAACAGCGCGGGGGTCAGACCCCCTTTATTCTTGTCATCCCGAGTGCGTTATTTTCCCAGATGATCTTTTCTATGGTTTCCCACTGCTGTTCTTCACATCGAATCATTAGGACTATTTCTGATGTAATGTTTTTTGCCCCACCTTTACTTTTTTTTACGAGTAACAATTTAATCAAAAATCCTAGTAGTAAACCGCTCACTGCCCCAATAATTCCCCATATAATCGGACCCCATTTTAAAACATAGCCGTAAATAGCCCCCAATAGCATGAGGCAGGTCCCTAACATGGCGGCGGCATCAAAAAGACTCAATCCATCAGCTCGATGAATCGTATCAAATAATTTTCGGGGTTCCGATCTTTTATCGAGAGGGGCAGCTAATATCTTTTCATTTGAAATCCCGTTTTGTTCCAATGCCGTTATGGCTAACTCAATAAAAATGGAATTCTCGAAAGTGGCAATGACAAACAATGTACTCGCACTCCCTTTCTACAAAGGGTAAAGGAAATCTTTACTTTGATATTTTTGCCGTAAATATTTTGACATTTCTTTTTCAAATAATTTGTTGTGTTCAATCGTTAAAACATAAGAATCGTAAATGATAAAAAAATAAATAGAAGGGAAATAAAGGGTCCATTGCATATCTAGTTCATTTATAGCCTTTGTAAACTCTCCCACCATTGAGTAGTTAATCGCTTTAGGAATATGTCCCAAATAACATATGGCTACCGCATAAACAAATATAAAGAATCCTGTAATAACATTATGGAGATACAGATGACCTAAACCAGGAAATAAGGCTGACCAGACGAGTGCTATTGACGGTTTTCGTTTATCCAAGTAATTGACATCAAATGTTCCCATTTGCATGATCAAGACCTGAGCGTCCTCTCGGTCAGCTAATATATACTGCTTGTTTAAATCAACCGTTGTCCGATAACTATCCCAAATTCCAAACATATAAATAGCCAGATAGAGAATTAACCACTGATTATCCAATACGTCTTTTGCTTTTTCAAATTCACCTAATAAGGTATATAAAATTCCGAGGTTTACTTTTGCCCGATCATTAATAAATGTCTCCCAGAGAATGAGAATATACCCAGCCGCGTAACGATGCTGCATGATATGCCCAAACCCTGGATAGGAAAAGGAAAAAAAGGCTGAAATCCATGGGTTTTTTAAATGCAGCTGTCCTGTTGAAAATTGGGATAAATACGACCTTTGTCTTCGAAACGGAGGTATTTGATTCAATAGTAAGTTCTTCTCCTTTAAAAATGTACGTCTTAGTTTATGGTTTGCAAATTATGGGATAAATATCCACGTCGTGTAGAATTAGTAAATCAGCCCCAATCCATGTAAAATAGTTTAAAGATAATGAAATGTAGAGGTGAATGTGGATGGTTTGGAAGATTAGTAGTTCCATTAAAGAACAGGTAGATCGCTTTGGGGTGATTATAGAAAAGGTCATTGTCCCGAATGGAGAGGAAAAGAACTTTTCTTATTTAGATTTTGCAAAGGGCGTATGTATCCTGCCAATCACTGCGGATAAAGAGATTATTTGTTTAAAACAATATCGACATGCGATAAAGAGTTGGCAATGGGAGCTGCCTGCCGGGATGATTGACAAAGAAAGTGATGCTCCACTAGAAACCGCCAAAAGAGAGCTTGAGGAGGAAACAGGAAATAAAGCTGAATATTGGCTGGATTTAGGAAGCTTTTATCCTTCTCCTGGTTCAACAAGTGAGGAAATCTATTTATTTGCAGCAACAGGCCTCATCGCTACAGAGCAACGATTGGAAAACAGTGAGCAAATTGAGTTACATAAGCTAACTATGGAAGAAGTAATGACCTTAATTATTAACGGGGAGTTTAAGCATGGTGCGGGCCTCGCCGCGATATTACGATATATGTTAATGACGGAGAATAATTGATGTAGGTTATGGATGGTAATAAGAGAACGATTTAGTCGGCGAAAGGCCATTTGTGTTACGTGACCGTAATCTCTGATATTCCTTGGCTTCGGGCACGTAGGCCCTTCTACATTACTGTACTCTTTGATTTTCCTTGGTTTCGGGCACGTAGGACCTTTCTACGTGACTGTACCATCTGATATTCCTGGGTTTCGGGCACGTAGAACCTTTCTACGTTACTCTACTCTCTGTTATTCCTTGGTTTCGGGCACGTAGAACCTCTCTACGTGACTGTACTCTTTGATTTTCCTTGGCTTCGGTCACGTAGGACCTTTCTACGTGACTGTACTCTCTGTTATTCCTTGGTTTAGGTCACGTAGAACCTCTCTACGTGACCCCACTCTCTGTTATTCCTTGGCTTCGGGCACGTAGAACCTCTCTACGTTACCCCACTCTCTGTTATTCCTTGGCTTCGGTCACGTAGGACCATTCTACGTGACCGTAATCTCTGATATCCCTTGGTTTCGGGCACGTAGGACCTTTCTACGTGACCGTAATCTCTGATATCCCTGGGTTTCGGGCACGTAGGACCTTTCTACGTGACCGTAATCTCTGATATCCCTTGGTTTGGGTCACGTAGAACCTCTCTACGTTACTGTACTCTTTGATTTTCCTTGGCTTCGGGCACGTAGGACCTTTCTACGTGACCGTAATCTCTGATATCCCTTGGTTTCGGGCACGTAGAACCTCTCTACGTGACCCCAAAACTCAATAAATTTTTCTACACAACATTTAAATAAGAAGTAACACCAGTTGGTTGTTACTTCTTTCAATGTTATATTGTTTTTTCACCCTTTACCCCATTAATAGAGTAGCCGACGGTTATTTCTGAATTCAAGGAATGGGAGACAGAACAGTATTTTTCTTTCGATAATTGAATCGCCCGGATCACCTTATCTTCAGGCAATTCTCCTTCTAATGCATAATGAATGTTAATCGTTGTAAAGCGCTTAGGATGATCTTCGGCACGTTCGCCTTTAACATCCATATGAAAAGCAGATGGCTCGAGGCGCATTTTATTCAAGATCGAAATGATATCGATCCCTGTACAACCTGCCACCGCCTGTAATAGCAGTTCCGTCGGTCTTGGGCCCGAATTCTCTCCTCCGACTTCTGGAGCGGCATCCATTGTAAATTCATGTCCGGAAGGAGTAACCCCAGAAAACGCCATTTTCTCTTTCCAATTAATTGTTAACTCCATACTCATTCCCCTTTCACTTTTTTATTCTTACCCATTCATCACTTCCTTATTTTACATAATGGTTTAAATAATAGCATTTAACAGGTCTTCACTGTTTCCTCAAGGGTCGGTATCGCCGAAATAGCACCCACTTTCGTACAAACAATCGCACCAACACGATTGCTGAAGGCAATCATATCCTTTAGTTGTTTAAAGTCTTCTAAAGCATTACCTGGGCCTTCTAGTTTAGCCAATTGGTACAATGTTGCTCCTACGAACGCATCCCCCGCTCCAGTAGAATCTATCGAATTTACTGAAATACTTGGAACAATCTCATGTTCCTTTCCATTAGAGATTAACGTTCCTTCCTTTCCTAAGGTAACCGCAACAACTCGTCCTCCAATCTGATGTAGAAATGCAATTCCTTCTTCCAAACTATCTAGGCCCGATATGATTCTTAATTCTTCTTCACTAAGTTTGATAAAGTCAGCTAAGGCAATTCCTTTCAAAGCTAAATCCACAAAAGTTGGAATTCTCCCTTTCCATAGGTCAAATCTAAAATTCGGATCAAACGAGATAAATTTCCCTTCCTCCCTTGCAGATTTTATTAAGTTTAAGTAGGTGGATTGAAAAGGTTCCTCTAACAAAGCAGTGGCAGACCCAAAATGGAGGATATTGGTGGCCCTAAGTTTTTCTTGATCGAGTTCCTTTTCATATAAAAAGGCATCTGCACCACGGTTAAAAACGAAATCTCTTTCCCCATTGTTTTTTAACGAAACAAAGGCTAATGTAGTCGGGTGAGCATCATCCAACACAATCATAGATGTATCAACCTTTACATCCTCTAATGTTTTCCTTAAAAAATGACCAAACGGATCATTACCGACTTTCCCACAAAACAAAGCATGGCCTCCTAATTTGGATATAGTTGCGCAAACATTCGCAGGCGCTCCCCCCGCCTGTTTTTCAAAATGTTGACCATTAACTAAGTCAATACCAACATCTGTACAAAAAAAGTCGATCAACAATTCTCCAATACAAATCACAGTTGATCTAAGTGTCATTTCCTCTCAACCGTCCTTTTTAAAAATTTATTATATGAAATCGTTGTGCAGTAATATCCTCAATCCGAGTTATGATTAAAAATAGAGCTCTAATCATCTTAATTCGATTAGAGCTCTATCTTTATTTATTTCCACACAGAATCAAGCTTCCATGTTTCAATACGATTTACAGAAACCATACCGCCCTTTGTAAAAAGGTTAAACTGCTTACTAGCCGCATCAGGGAAGATTCGATTAGTAATGACCTGCTCCCCATCATTAACAAATAGCTCAATGGATGTAGTATCCATAAAGATACGGAGGTTGATGGTGCCATCTTGCTTCACTGCCAGTGGTGCTTTGCTAATTCCTTTTTCACCGCAGCCAGCTTGCTCCCGATCCATGACAACCTCTTTATTTTCCAGATCAAGGAGGACTTCTGTTTTTTCCTTTCCATCTGCTGAACATCTTAATTGAATTCCAAATAAGGAAGCCTCAGTTTCGTTAAGGTTAATATCGAGACTGATCTCTGCCACGGACTCTTGTTGTTCATAGACTGTCACTTTTCCTGTTACCTCAAGCCCATCTAGTTTCTTGTAGTCGGATCTTAATTCCGCAAACTCCGGAACTGGCTTTTGCTTTAGAATATCTCCTTCCAATACAAGCTCTCTTGGAATTGTCATCGCCCCAGCCCAGCCAAACTCTTGAGAAGGCATCTTGGTTAACCATTTTTCCATCCAACCAATCATAATTCGACGTCCCTTATCGTCAACCAATGTCTGAGGGGCATAGAAGTCAAACCCATAATCTAATGTCCTGCTTGCACCTTGGGTAAAAATGCCTTGGTCATAGTCCATCTCACCAATCACATAAAAAGGCTTTTCGTTTTGCGTCCCATACATTGGCGAAACAATTAAGGCATGCTTCTGGTTGATTGGGAAAAGATCCGGACACTCCCACATATCTCCTTGAGTGCCGTCACTTTCTGCTGCCACTCCTTTATAGGTCCAATCCTTTAAATCATCCGAAACATAGAGTACAGCTTTCCCTTTTCCATCCTTCTTCGTTCCTACTACCATGTACCATTTGCCATCATGCTGCCAAACCTTGGGATCTCGGAAATCATGCGTACCATCGACTGGGAAGTTATCCACAACAGGGTTTTGTGTATATTTTTCAAAGGATATTCCATCGTTACTTGTAGCAATATTTTGAACCTGTTGTGGCAGGTTGCCATCAACATGCCCAGTATAAATTAGCACCATTTCATCTCCGGCTACGACTGCACTACCAGAGAAACAGCCATATCCAGTGACGTCACCAGAGTCGTATGACTCTGATGGCGCTAAAGCAACCGGTAAGTGCTCCCAATGAACTAGGTCCCGACTTTTGGCATGTCCCCAGTGCATTGGCCCCCAGCTAGAAGCGTAGGGATAGAATTGATAGAATAGATGATATTCACCCTTATAGTAAACTAAACCGTTCGGGTCATTAATCCAACCAGTAGGTGCCATAAAGTGATAGTTCAGTCGGTATCGACTCTTCTCAATACTATCTTTCTTGGCTTCAATTTCTTGGTTTGCTCTTTCAAGAGCTTCTGCGTGTTTCGTATTTATACGATTCATAAATATCTCCTATTTTTCAACTTAATAAAAGCTAATGGTAGATTGATAAAACTTTTATACTTTATATTAATCCCATTTACCGTTTAGGCTTTCTTTTACACGTTGAGCATGCTCTGTATTTCCAATAGAAGATTCTCTTGTTTTGTTGTATTTAATTTCCATTTGTTTCTTCTTCTCTTCCACATAGAATGCTTCTCTTTCTTTTGCTGATTCAAATGCTTTTTGCTGCTCTTCATTTAGTTCTTTCTTAGCCTTTTGTTTCACAACTGGCATTTGGGCAACATGCGGTAATCTATCTTCCACTGGAAGGATATCAAGCTTTGGCGATGGTAACGTCTGATACCAATAAGCAGTTGACGACCAGTCATCTGACAAGTGATTTGCATGTCCATGCTCTATTGTAACCTTAATGCTTTCAGAGAAATGAATGGGATCTGCGATGTGGAATCTATAGGAAACCTGGTAACCGGGTTTGTCACTCTCATGAATAATCGATCCGTTATACAAGAATGCATTCTTTTGCATTCCCCATGCGTGTCCAAAGTAATCCTCAGTACCTGTTCCATCAATGCTAGGTTCTTTTTCACCGTCGATGAAGATCATATCATCACCTTCACCCCACCAACTTCCCTGGAAGTGATTTACTGATAAGTTACAACCCACATAATGCCCCTTACCTTCTGTTTCTAAAATCACATAGTTATCTTCACCTGTTAGATTTGATACACTCTGGACAGCAGGGCTATTTACTTGAAGGTCATTTCCCCAGCCTTCACAAGGATTTTCACGATGCCAGTTCGCATGGAAGTAGACAGTATCTTTAGGCAACTCTTCTTTATATAGCTCATAATCGATATAGAAATACAGACCAAATGGTAATGAGTTTTCGTTCACGATTTCAATTTTTGCCTTTTTGTTAAATGGCATTGGGAAATAGCAGTTTAAGGCAGCGGGCGCACCAAACTTATTTGCTTCCTCTGGTTTAACAGAAACATTGAATGGTACGGATTGAAAATTACCTGGTAACGAATGTCCCACACAGAAAAAATCTCCAAATGGCGCCAAAACGCTTGGTGTATCTTGATCATCCCAAGTAATTTTAATCAATGCTTTTCTGTAATAAAATGGGTCTTGTTCTTCCCACGTAACACCTAGCGCATTGTGGATTTCATTTACTGGTGCTACATTACTGCCTAAAACTGGATCCACGATACTTGGCCCCATAATTTTTCTGCAGAAAGATGTCATCCAAAAGTGTGTTAAGCAGCCTGGTCCTTCGATTTCTCCTAATACTACTGACTCGTTTGGTGGAATCAGCCAATAATCTTGGTTTCTTCCTGATTGGTCAGAACTTGAAACCCTTGATGATCTCACATCTGTATGTCTAGTTAAATTTTGCATAAGTCCGTTAGAAGTTTTCATAATAAAGTTGCCTCCATATCATTGTTTTTTTATCCTTTAACTGCTCCAGCAGTCATACCCTTAATAATGTGTTTTTGGAAAACTCCATAAAACACTAATTGTGGAATAATAAATAGTAAGCTTGCTGATACAATTCCACCGTAATCAATGTTGTATCTTCCTTTAAATTCAGATATCGCAAGCGGAATGGTCATATGGTCAGGATCACTAATAAGCGTGACCGCAAACGGGAATTCATTCCAAATGTAAAGAATGTTAAAGATAAAGATAGTCATTACCACTGGCTTAATAACTGGGAATACCACTTTTGTACAAAGTGTAAATAAGTTACAGCCATCAATAACTGCTGCTTCTTCAATTTCGGCCGGGAAATCCTTTAGGAAACCAGTAAACAAAAGCGTATTAAATGAAATCGATGTAGCAATATACGGTAAAATAAGTGATAGATACGTATTTTCAATTCCTAGCGAAATCGTAATTCGATAGATTGGGAACAATAAGATAAACGGCGGAATGGCAAGCCCGATAATAAGAAAATAGTATAAGCCATTTTTTAATTTCTCACGTTTATATATTAATCTACTAATGGCATATGAGCTCATAAAGGTAATGATCATTTCGAGGAATACCGATACAACTGCAATAATAAAGGTATTCTTATATAGCAAGCCCATATCTAAGGTTTCAAAGGCCCGCTTATAGTTATCGAAGTTTATACTATTAGGTAATGAAAATGGGTTTGTAAGGATCGTCTGGTTATCTTGAAAGGATAAGATAATCATCCAAATAAAAGGAACCATTACAAGTAATGTGACTGCATAAGTAAGGATGCTGGAAAGCTTATTCAATCTAGATTCTTTACGAGTCAATGATTCAATCGAAGTGTCTTGTGACACCGTTGGCTTCATTGGAGCAATATAGGTATCTTCTGACTTCATCCTTCTCACACCCCTTCCTTATTACTTAGTCTTTTACCTACTGTAAAGATTCCAAGGAAAACACCTGCAAATAGAATCGTCGCGAGTAATGATATTACTGCTATCGACATCCCATAACCATACTCCCCTGAAGTAAAGGTGGTACTGTACATAAACGTTACCAATACATCTGACAAGTGATTTGGTCCACCATTGGTTAATTGGAGTACGGTTTCAAAGATTTTAAAACAAAGGGTAATAACTAATATAGTGTTTAATTTAAACGTTTCATTAAGCAAAGGGATGGTGATGTTTACCAATTGCTTGAATTTACTTGCCCCGTCCATTTCAGCAGCTTCATAGAGTTCTGCTGGAATTAAAGTTAATCCCGCTAAAAATATCGTGGCAATATACCCTAAACTTTGCCAACTTTGGACAATGGCAACTGAAAATGGAGTTAAGGTATCGCCGCCAATCCACTCAAAAGTAAGGGACTCGAGACCAATTTTTCCTAAGAAGGTATTCACCAAGCCAATTTGAGGATCTAAAATAAATACCCAAATTAACCCAACCATGATTGGCGCTATGATAGAAGGAGAATAGTTTATAGCTCGTAATGCACCTACACCCTTCATTTTCTTATTTAGTAATAGTGATAGCAAAAATGCACCGGGGATTAGAATAACTATGGTAACCAATAGGACGATAAAGGTATTCTTAAGCGCGATTATAAATATTGGATCATTGAATAATCGCTGATAGTTAGACAGTCCCACAAACTGGGGTACACCAATACCTGTAAAACTTGTAAAACTGTAATAAGTTGCAATTACTATTGGCATCATAATGTACATTAAATAGACTAGAATTGTTGGTAATAGCAGGATTATTTTGTTTTTATTATTACTAAACCATCGCATTTTTCCACCTACTTTATGAGTTGGCTAATGCAATAAACAAATCTATTACATTAGCCAATTACTAATAATTATTTAATTGCCGAAATTTTTTATCCACAACTTTTGCCGCTTGCTCTGGGGTGTAAGTTCCATTAATTACACCATAAATACTGTCGTACATGGCACTTCCGATTGCTTCAGGAACCACAAGGTCAGGTTGGTTTTGTTGACTGTTCCAGCCTTCAAGCTGTACTTGATCAACTAACTTTTTAAACAATGGATGTGCAGCTTCATCTACATTCACCGTGGCATTCGTCATTGGGGCTACTTGGTTATCTACCATAATTTGAGTACCCTTTTCACCATAGTAGAACTTCAACAATTTCAAGACAGCTTCTTTCTTCGCTTTGTTCTCTCCTGCTTTTTTACTAACCAGCAACGGAGCAGAAGGTACAACTGAACTTACTTTTTGGTCGCCTACGCCATCAGTAAAGGTTGGTCCCCACCAAAAACCTACATCTTTTCCAATAGGGCTTTGTTCAATTTTTTGAACATCCCACATACCAGAATCCAACATTGCTGCTTTGCCCGCTAAAAATTGCTCAACGGCTTGGAAATAGGTTTGTGTAGTAACGTTTTTAGGAAACGCACCTAACTTCTGTAACTCACCGATTTTTTTGTAGTAGTTGACAAAGTCTGTGTTGTTATAGCTTTCTTTTCCTGCAAGAATATTATCGATTTTGTCAAAGTACCCATATCTTGAAAGCATTGTTAAAAAGGCCCATACAGAGTAATCATCTTTAGCACCTTTTGAAATCGTGGTAATACCGTTCTTTTCAAATACTTTTGTTGCTTCTGCTAAATCCTCAAAGGTTTCAGGAATCTTTACCCCGAACTTATCGAAAAGTGCTTTGTTATAGAATAGGCCCGTGATCAGTGGTTGATATGGTAAGCCGTACTGACGGCCATCCTTGTTAAAGGATTTGATCATGTTTGGTTTTAGTGAACTCTTAATATCTGGATTATCATCAAGAAATCCTGTTAAGTCCATTAACATACCAGCCTTCTCTAACTCAGCTGCTGAAGCTGGCAGCATCCAGAAAACATCCGGGAGTTTATCCGATTGAGATTGCATTTTAATACCTTTCACATGTTCTTGTTGCTCTTTCCCAATAAGGTTAACTTTAATATCTGGGTTTTCCTCCTGGAATTTTTCAATTACTTTATAAAAAGCAGGCTCTTGTTCTTTTGGATTCGCTACATGAATCGCAAAATCTATAGTTGTTTTACCATCTGCAGATGTTGCAGATTCTTTTTTCCCACAACCAGCTAGAATCAAACCAATAAGCATTACCAAACTTAATAAAATTTTAAATTTTTTCATGCTGAACCTCCGCCCATTTTTTAGGTTTAGTTATTAACCCTATAAGGAATTTCTAAGAACGATTGTCGATTCTATACAAATTTCTTCTGCCTCTTTTGTGTGATCCTCCAGCCTCTCTAAAAGAAGCCTTGCTGCGGTCTGCCCCATCTCAAATGATGGTTGTCTTATGGTGGTAATAGATGGCTCTGTTAGCTCCATCCAATTAAAATCATCATAAGCAATGAACGATACCTCTTCTGGGATTTGGATATTCTTTTCTTTTAGTACCTTGTAAACTCCCATAGCAATAACATTATTGACTGCTATAATGCCATCAACTTCTTGTGTAGAAAAAAGTTCTTTTGCCATTTGATATCCTTCATCAAAGGAGGACTCCCCTACAAATATTAGCTCTTCATTCAGTTCAATCTGGTACCTTCTAAGGACATCTTTATATGCCTCAAAACGCTCAATTGTACTTGAAACATCGATTGGACCAGAAAAGAAGGCAATTTTTCTTCTTTTCTTCTTAACCATCATTTCAATTGCTTCATAGGTAACAGAATAGTTATTAGAATATACTGTATCTACTTTTTTCGTTGAGTTCGGTTTGCGATCGACATAAACCGCTGGATATCTATTAAATGCTTCGTTAGTTTCATTACCAAGGTTAGAAGTAGGAGCAATGATTAATCCATCAATATACTCAATAAATTGGGTGTTAAACATATCGATTTGCTCTAGTTCGTTATTTATATTTTCACGAGAATTGCTAATAACCAATTTGTATCCTACTTTATTTAAGACACTTTCAACACCAATCGAAAGCGAGAGGAAAAAATCTGCTGAAGTATCATTTGGAAGGATCGGAATGATTAAACCGATCACTTTCGTATCTTTTCCCTTTAATGATTTTGCTACAGCACTCGGGGTATAATTCAACTCTTCCATTGCTTGAAGGACTCTTATTCGTGTATCTTCTTTCACAAATCTTGAAGAATTCATTACATTTGAAACAGTAGCTGTTGATACATTGGCTTTTTTAGCAACATCCTTTATGTTTGCTCTTTTAGTTTCCAAAAAACTACACTCCTAATTAATTCTCAGTTTCTAACATTACTCGTTTAGTATTCTTAACTTGATTGTAATTAGTTAGTTTTTCTCACCTCCTATTTAATCGATTAACTAAATTTGTAAAAAAAAATATTGCTCCATTTTGATTTAATCGTTTAAATAATATTCTAAAATGAACCCTCGTACGATTAAATCATTGTATTTTTTATAATTAATCGATTAATTAAAAGGATAAATATGTAATAATCTAGATGTTGGATTCTCTATTTAATCGATTAACTAAACGGTTAAATAAAAAGGACGACCCAATATGTGCTATCCTATTTAATCGATTAAATAAATAATGAAATAAAAAAGGTTTGTTACGACCTTATCTAATCGATTAAATATAAAAATAAGTTTCCTTTTCATGTAATCGTTTTCTATGATGTTAGTTTAATTTATTTTGAATTGTCTGTCAATATACCTAACTATAAAGTTTTTTTGCAGTTTTTTGTACAATCATTAAAACGATTAAACTAAAAACGGATCCAGAAAACAATACGGATAGGCCAGCTACCTTTAATGTCAAGAAATGTAGCAATAATAACCCTGTTAAAATATATAGGTTGGTCATCGGATTATTAAATAATATATAGAGAGAACTCTTAAAAATTTCTTTTTTCCCACGGGCGCCATAGATATAAACGACAAGGCTATATAAGAAAATCATGGCCAATAGAAACAACAATACATAAAATAATTTAACTACCAAGCTATTAAATGCAAAATCCAAAGAAGAAATAAAACGGATATCAGCAGCGACAATAATAGCTAATAAAATAAAAGGAAAAAATAGAAGGTTGCTCTTTTTGAACTCTTTTTTATAGAGTATAGTAAATTCCTTTATGATACTAAAATCACTTTTCTCCAAAAACATTCTTTTAATAATAAAAAACATGGCTATGGTTGCAGGAAAAATACCTAATAGTACTCCACCTAAAAGTGTAAACGTCAGCCAAAGAATATTAATATAGGCTAAATTGGAGATCCAGGTAGAAAGACTATGAAACTTGTTAAATATGCCATTATTCAAACTTAACCCTCCTTATTTTGCAGATAATTCCTAATTGTAAAAATTTAAATGTAGTTCAATTTTAAGACCAACGAAACAACTTTGTAAAGGTTATTATTTCAATTAATCCTCAATGCTTGCGAGCTTTGTGGACAGCAGATAGTTGAAACCACTATAGACGTTGGTGCCTGACACCAGTTAACAAAATAAAAATGGAAACAGCCACATTCATTTCGGGAATGTTTCTGTTTCCTTATATTTCCATACTCTATCGTTTTAAACTTTAGCCGACTGGGTGGCAGACCCCATTGCCCCTACAAAGGTAATCTCTAACTTTCCGTCCTGATTGGTAATTTCAATGACTTTTTCCTCAAAAAAGTAAGGAGCGTCATATTTATCTTGTTTCTTGATCGATGCATAGTTGTTTTTCGCGGTGAGAACTGGGAAAACTACATTTGTTTTCTTACCTCCACCGTTCTGCACAATCTCCACTTCAGCCATTAACATGACCTGTTTACTAGCGATGGCAAAAAACAGCCTACCGATCTCTCTTCCGTTTTCAGTGATTTTCACATGCTGTAGTATCGAGATAACACACACAATAATATCGTTAACTTGTTCATTGGGTATGCCCTTTAACCCACAATCAACCAGCACTTGATTGATGCCATTTTTTATTTCCTTGAATGAAAATACCTCTTCGATTTTAAGAGTCGTGTTCATTTTTCCGAGATTAGCAAACTTATTTCTTGTCTCGCAAAGATACTCCGTGACAACTCCGGGCTTCGTACCTCGGCTCACAACAAAGCCCGCCAGCTCCTGAAGACAGCTATTGCCGCTGCTCTGATTGCTAAGTAGAATTAAAAAGGCATATACATCCTTCTCATCCAAGCGATTATCCAATAATTTTTCATAGTAATAATTAATTAATGTCCGTTCTTTTCTATCCATTTTATGACCCCTAAATTTAATGTTTTTCGAAACCTAAGTATTTTCCCAACTCCTATTGTACAATTTTTCACAATGAAATACAGGGCAAATAAATAAGACAAAACGGAGAGTCCATGGGCTCACCGTTTTGTCTTATCAAAATCTTTCAAGTAATTCGATGATTACTTTGTATGTAGATGTAGTATCCATGTAAGCGTATCTGCCTTTACCGTTCCAAAAATTACCTCTTTGTATGACGGGATGGCCCAGGTCCTCCAGCAATTTCACTTTTTCCTCGATATCATTAACCACAAAAGAAATATGATGAACCCCTTCGCCTTGTGTTTCGAGGTGCTTTTTCCAAGTGCTTGGTGAATCACCCGGCTCAATTAATTCAAGTTGAAGTAATGGGGTATTAATAAACATATATTTCGAGTCAGCTTCAGTTGGCTTTCCTTCAAAAATAACCTGAGTAAGTTCACTCGGACCTGATTGAATGACCGGAGGTTTTTCCACACCCAATAACTTGCAATACGCTTCGGCAGCGGCATCCAGATCTTTTACGATAATTGCCAACTGCTCGACTTTATTGGTTCCTAATAAAGGGGTGAAGATATCTGTGGTAGGGGCCGTATCCCTCGGAACAGCACTTTCTAGGAGTTCCATTAGTGTCTTATGACTTTTTAACGTATCCACATAAACATATCTTCCATCACTAGACGTAAATTCCCCGCTCTGCAGCAATGGGTAACCGTTCTCCTCAAAAACAGGAAGTTTCTCTTTAATAGAATCGACATCAAAGGCGATATGATGAATTCCTTCCCCAACAGTATCCAAAAATTCACGCATCGTCCCAGGTTCCGGGTTCGGTTCAATCAATTCGATTTGCACAGTCGGCGTGTTCATAAATACTAGTTTACTCTGAGAAGCACTTGGCTGACCTCGAAAGACCACTTTAGAAACTTCACGATCGCCTGTTAAGAACCAATTTGGTTTTGGTATCCCAAGAAGTTTCGCATATGCTTCCGATGCCTGCTCAATATCACGAACAACGAATGCAATTTGATTAATGACGTTATTTCCAGCTAACGGCCTTTTTTCCGTCAATGATTCGTTCATTTACATTCACTCCCAATAGTTATTCGGATACAAATCAACCTAGCCCGCGAACAGCTAATCCCCCATCACTTGAAATCACTTCACCTGTAATCGCGCGGGCCTGATCCGAAGCTAGAAGGAGATAAGCCCCCACATGATCTTCAGATTTCATCGCAATTTGTAGCGGGTTCCGTTTTTTTATGCTTTTCTCTTTCGTCTCATTATCGACCATTTTTACAAAAGGCTGAAGTGGTGGAATGACATGTAATGCTGTTAACGTTCCCCCAGGCGCTACCGCATTCACCCGGATTTCTGGTGCTAATTCAAACGCCAGTTGGCGCATTAGTCCAATTTGAGCATGCTTACTCGCCGTATACCAAACCCCGCCGCCATCCGGATAGAACCCGGCACCTGAGACAGTGAAAATCATATTTCCTGCTGTTTTTTTAAGTTCCGCAGTGGCTGCTTTTGCCCCATTAAAATATCCTTTTACATTAATATTGAACAAGAGGTCATAAGCATCTGACATGGCTTCCGGTGTGACGGTTTCAAATTTGGCAAATCCATCGAATACACCTGCATTAGCAACAAAGACATCTAATTTTCCATAGGTTTTTGTGGCTGTTTCCACTGCTCGCGCATGGTCATCAAAGATCGTAACGTCGCCTTCAATGCATTGAACCTGTTCACCATATTGCTGTTTGAGCTCATTTAATCCTGCTGCAGACCGATCAAGGATGGTCACAACGGCACCCTCTTTTACAAATGCCTCGGTGACAGCCCTTCCAATCCCGGAGGCACCTCCGGTCAAATAAATTGATTTCCCACTAAGCTGAGCCATCAAGGTGCTCCTTTCTACTTTGGCTACTATACAAATATAGCCAGATTTCTAGTATTTAAAGTCGTTTGATCTACAATGAATACGCGCTTAGAAAGCTTCCATTCCCCGTCAACATACGTGAATTCATCCTGACGTTCCCCTGAAATCAAATCGTGATGAATATCGGTACTTCGGCTCCGGTAGATGGTTAAATAACTGTTTACAACCGCCTTTTCATTGGGAACGTACTCCAGCAGCCGGACATTATTAACAGATCTCCGAGTACGAGACGGCGGGATTTCAGCCCAGGCGTAATCTGTTTTTAAACGGTCCACGCGAATTTTCAATAATTCAATGTCATCATTAAAAGCAAACATATCGAAGGAATAATCTGGACGTTCAATCCCTTCCTTATTAACCCTTACCGGCATTTGATAAGAAATGTCTGGGTGCAGCAAACTAAACCAGCCATCAAAATCAATATCATCGAGAAACTTCGCTTCCCGGTATAACCATTGCTCCATTTCAAAGGTTGCAAGCATCTTCTCTAAACTCATCATGACTCCTCCAATCTTTTTTGTAGGCGCTTTCTCTCTTCAAAAAATAAAACCTTAAGAAGTCATGAGATCGAGCCAGTAACGATAAAAGTTCCTTTGATTGGCCTCGGTGAATTTATCATCAAAAACGACACCCGGGCCAATAAAATCTTCCACAGGCTTTCGATGTAAGCCCATCGTATAATTAAAGGTCAGCTGTTTCACTAATGGCATCGTCCCGGAGGCTGCTGCAGTAATATCGGTAAATACCTCTGTGTCATCTTGTTCAAAGATTCCTGACGGGCTAAAGGTCAAAACAAACGACTCACGAGAACGTTTTTTCCAATCGGCTGAAGCATTTTTCTCCACTAAAAACCAAGTGATCACTTCCATTTTATCGACACCAACCGGCCGCCATAGACGAACTGAAGTATTCGAAATCAACTGGCCTTTTACCTTCGTATGAGAAATTAAGAAAGATAGATTAGGGAAAATATTGCCAATCATATTTTTTAAATTAGACAAAACGTCATACTGCTCTGCTGTTAAATTAGACTTATATTCTTCTTTAAGTTCCTCTGGAAAGGCAAAATCAGGATTAGGCGTGCCTAGATTTAAGCCATGCCCATTGTCAGTATAAATTTGATAACCCTTTTTGGAATAGGTAGCACTAGGGACCATTCCCAATTTGACAATCGAGCCATGCGTAACCATGGTATGATACGAATCACCCACAAAGTTATCCGCGCCAATTTTCCAGTTCGAATGAATAATAAATCGTTGCGGCGGCCCCAATACTTCCATTTCCGCCCGGCCTGCCAAAATATCGAGATACCATTTAAAATCGCCTAAGAAATCTTCTAATGGTTCAGCCTCATCATTCCAAGTCCCGAACATAAGACCCTTGTAGGTTTCGATTCTAACTTGATGAAGCCCTAATCCAGATTTATCAAATCCCTCACCATAAATATCTTTTTGCAGCGGTACCCCAACACAATCCCCATTGTTTTTAAAATTAAATCCATGATACGGGCAAGTAAATAAAGATTTATTTCCTGCATCCGCCCGGCAAAGCTTCATGCCGCGGTGGGTACACATATTATAGAGACAGCGAATTTCACCATCAGCGCCTCGTGTAATAATGACGGAATAACCAGCAACATCTCTTGTAATAAAATCATTTTTATTGGGAATTTCTGATTCATGACCAACAAATATCCATGTTTTTAAAAACACCTTTTTATGTTCAAGATCATAGATTTTTGGATCTCCTAATAGAGAGGCAGGAATCGCGCCAATTTCCGGCTGAACGGATTCACTTAAGTATTCAACTACATCTGTTTGCGACATGTCTTCTAGATTTGTGTTTGTTTTAACCATCAACTATTCCCCCTAACATTATTTTTCTTATACTTTTTCCAGGAGAATGAGATCAAAAATCTTCGGGTTTCCCCTGATTTCTTCCATCTAATAATTTTAACACTTATCCCACTTTAATGACCGCATCTTTATTTTTCAATGCGGACAGCACACTTAATGCAGCCAAGTAACTTGTTTTGGGATTATTAGGCATCGGATCATTTTCCACTTTTAGTGATAATGTTCCGAAAGACCCTGTTGCCTCAATCGAATGACTATTTTTTCTCACCGCTGGATCGGAAATAATTTTCACACCTGTTTGCTCTGGTCCGAGGCCCGCCAAAGACAAGATAATCGATACATTAATATTCTTTGGGAATAATTCAATCGCTTCAGATGCAGAGCCCTCGAACATCACTTGTTCTTGGTCGGCAGGAGCACCAGGCAATGCTTGTGGCGGTTTCCTAGTAATAATGGAAACGGATTCTAGTTCACCGATCGATTTCGCCGCTTTTAGAACATCTAATCCGCCAATGGCACCCGATGGTAAATAAATTTTTGTACTGCTTTCTTGACATATTCTTTCTAGATTTTGAAAAAAATCTACATCGGCTAAGGCGCCAACACTACTTAACACTAAATCTTTACCGCTTGCTAAGATCGCCGCCGCATAATCTTTCACCACTTGAATGGTCGCCGCTTCAACAACAAGGTCAATATTAGACTGGATAAGTGATTGAATATCCGAATAGTTTTCTACTGCAAACTCAGTAGCAAGCTCCCCGGCTGCTTGCTGATTCCGTGTATAAATAGCTACAATTTTACCACCTGAAAGAAGACCATCAATATTGATACTTTGAAGAAGGAACTTTCCAATATTTCCTCCGCCAATTAATCCTATTCTCATCTGATGCCCTCCTTCTTAGTTGGCCAAACCGTATGAATCAGCAAAATATTCGAGTCCGCAATGTCTCGTTTCACGGGACAAGCCGCTTTCTTTTAGGCCAGGAAAATCAAGATGGAGATCCTGGAAAACCGTATGATTATTATGAAAGACAGCGCCTGCTTCTAATCGATCAGCTAATTTCACGGCGAGTAATTCATCCTCCGTCCAAACAGACGCTCTTAACCCGAATTCACTTTCATTAGCGAGCCGCACTACTTCATCTACATCTGAAAACGGTAGGATCGGAATAACTGGGCCAAATTGTTCAGCACGAACGATTTCACTCTGTTGGTCCACACCAGTAATGATCGTCGGCATAATAAAATAACCTTGTTCCCACGATTCCGGATCTAACTGAATTCCTCCAGTAATGACATTTGCTCCTGATTCACTTGCTCGATTGATCAGGCCATTTACATAGTCATATTGGGATTTGTTATTTAATGGACCCATTTCAACATCCGGTTGAATCCCATTCCCAACCCGAATACGGCTAAATTCCTTCGTTAATTTATCAATAACTTCCTCATATCTGGATTCGTGTACATAGATCCTTTTGATGGCGGAGCACACTTGCCCTGCCGCGCGAAGAACCCCAAAACGGAGACGTTTGATTGCTTCGTCATCCAACTTAGCATCAGCAAGGAGAATTGCTGCATCATTCCCGCCCAGCTCCATATACAGCTTCTTTACTGTCCCAGCAGCAGCACGCATAATTTCTTTGCCTGTTTCCGTACTGCCGACGAACGCAATCGTACGGACGCGCGGATCAGAACAAAGGGCATCTCCAATCACACCGCCAGAACCGGTGACCACATTGATAACCCCATCAGGAAAATAGGAAGCTACCACTTTTAAGAACGTCATGATCGTTAATGGACAGCTGGTTGCAGGCTTAACGACCACCGTATTTCCTGTCAACACAGCAGGAATGACCCGCTTAAAGGTAAGAATCAGCGGTGAGTTCCAAGGAGAGATGATAGCTGCAACCCCGCGTGGACGCTTGCGGATTTGCACCTTTTGACCTCCAGGCAAACTTTCAGGTTTCCACCATTCTAGTAATTCTTCTGCCCCTTGTTTCATAATATCGACTACTCGAAGCAAATCCTTTTTCGCTTCAACTAGGACCTTGCCATTCTCGCGAACTAACAAACTGACATTCTCTTCCACGATTGATTTAATCTCATCAGCTGCGAGCTTCATTCGGTTTGCCCGATCCTCTATGTCGCTTTGCGACCAGCTTTCATAGACTTTAGCAGCTATTCCCACCGCTTGATCTACATCCGCTTTTGAACATAAGGCAACTTCACCGACCACTTCACTCGTATGTGCTGGATTGGTGACATTGGCTGTTCTTTCCGCTTGAAGCCACTGCCCGCCAATCAGGTATTTTCCTGAAACAAATGGATGTGTTGAAATCACACTAAATTCCTCCCTATAACTTTTTCGGTTTGAAAGCATCCGCTGCACCTGGAGGACCTCCAAAGGGTTTCGCCATTGGTCCGACCGCTTCCATGTCAACCACAATCATCGTTGGCTTTTTACCTGCAACGGCCTTTTCCAGTTCAGTGACAAATTCTGTGGCTGAACCGATCCGTGAGGCATCAAATCCCATCGATTGCGCTAGTAGCACAAAGTCAGGGCTCATTAAATCAACGGCAACTTGACGACCATAGGCCGCACTTTGAATATTTCGAAGCACCCCGTAACCCGCATCATCAAACAGGACCACAATCAACGGTAGTTTTTCCTGGGCAGCAGTGGCCATTTCACCGACATTGACCATAAATCCGCCATCGCCTGCCATCAGCACAACCGGACGATCCTTAAAGGCCATTTGCGCACCAATCGCTGTTGGCAGCCCTTGGCCAATCCCGCCGCCGGACGCGTGAATCGATGTCCTAGGTTGATAGATTTCAAATAAGCGGCTTCCCCACACATTCGCCTGAACGGTTACATCCCGGACTAAAATCGTGTTTTCTGGTAACACGTTTCGCATCCCATCGAGAATTTGCTCATAAGGACCCAGTGTTGCTCGTAACTGCGTCCGCAATTCTTCCCGAACGGACTGTACTTCATCTAGATAGGCAGGATCTGGAACGATTGATTTCTGTGATAATGCTTGATTTAATCCTTGTAAAATTTGTTTCGCATCGCCTACTAATCCATAGGTCGCTTCATAGTTACGATTAATCGCCTGCCAATCCGCGTCAATCGAGATATGTTCTTTTGGAACAGGGACTTTCCAATTGGCTGTTTCATTCCCTCTAAAACGAACCCCAATACTGATCAACAGGTCTGAATTTTTCAGTAGGTTTTTCGTTAATTCATTCGCAGCAAAGTGCCCGATACATTGTGAATGATTTTCAGGGATACTGCCTTTCCCAGATTGGCTGGTGATCACGGCAGCCCCAATCGTTTCTGCCAACGCGGTAACTTCATTTGAGGCGCCAGAAGTAATCACTCCTCCTCCTGCCCAAATGACCGGCCGGCGAGCATGACTAATTTTGGCTAATGCCTCTTCAGGAATAGATGGAATGGTATTATTAGTTGGAGCTATTAAACTGATATCCTCAATCGGATGATTAGGGATAATGGCTGATTGAAAATCAATGGGGATTTCAAGTGTTACTGGTCCTGCCGGATAGGCAAACGCGTCTTGTATGGCTTGCCGGACGACGGCAGCTGCCTGCTCTGGTCTTCTTAAGCGGACTGCTTTTTTACAAGACCCCTCCATCATCGACAACTGGTCTTTACATTCATGGATATATCCTCTGCCCGTTCCTAAGTAAGGGGAAGCCACCTCACCGGTCAGATGAAGAACGGGTACACCTGCGGCCCATGCTTCAATTAACGAACCTGCGGCATTTCCGGCACCTGTTCCCGTACTCGTAATCACGACTCCCAATTTACCCGTTGCTCTGGCATAGCCATCTGCCATATTTGCCGCGCCGCTCTCACCGCGCGAACAGACTAAATGAATGCTTCCTTCCCGGAGAATCGCATCATAGATCGGCATATTGTGGATACTGACAATTCCAAACGCTGTTTCCACTCCAGCACGGACAAGTTCTTTTACCACGGCATCTGCTGTGGTATATTCCATCTGATTTTGTTCGCTCATCATTCATTCCTGCCTTTATTTTTATTTGGCTATGTAAATGGTTACTGTTGATTTCCGCTCCAGGCGCTTCGCCTTCCGCTCCAATCAACAATAAGTTTTAACATAGCATCTAGTTAAAGCGCTTTCCCCAGCGCTCCAGCTGTTTCAATGGTTGAACCCGATACATAACTCGCTTTGCTTGATGCTAAAAATAAAATCACACTGGCCACTTCTTCTGCTTCGCCAACTCTCCCTAAAGGGATATTTCGCTTTTTGGCTAAGTCAGAATAATAGTCTTCTGCGTTCATATCTGGGGCATTTTTCAATCTTCTTCGCTCCCATTGATCGGTACGAATCAACCCTAAGCTCACTGAGTTGACTAAAATATTATCGGAAGCAAGCTCTTGCGATAGAGTCTTACTTAAATTCAATAATCCTGCTCTCGTTGCCGCCGTTGCAATCATATGTCTTTCCGGCTCTTTCGCTAACGTAGCATTGATATTAATGATGCGTCCGCCGCCATTCTTAACCAAATAAGGATGAACCGCCTTCACTGCATAAATAATCGCAAAGTATTTCAACTGGATTTGCTGCTCCCATTGTTCATCCGTTACATCAAAAAAGTAACCCATGACACTTTGTCCAGCAGCATTCACAAGGATATCAATCCCGCCAAAGTGTGTCGCTGTTCCGTTGATAAACGCGTTGACATCATCCTTATTAGTCACGTCACAGGTTGCTGCAAAAATCGAATCGGCTGGTCCAAATTTCAGCAGGTGATCATAGGCTTTTTCTTTCCTCTCGCTATTTCTGCCGCAAACCGCGACGCGGGCACCTTCCTGAAGAAACATTTCTGCCGTCTTTAAGCCAACTCCAGAGGTTCCTCCCATGATGACCGCTACTTTATCCTTTAATCCTAAATCCATCCTGACACCCCTTTTCGTCAAACCAATGCTTTAACATCTACCCAGCCTGAGTCTGGCTCCCCGCCCATCGCTGCCCGTGTTTCCGGTTTTGGAGGTCCGGCGATTCCCCATTGGTCCATTAAATGAGGCACTCGCTTCCAAACACGCGCTCTCCATTCTGATTCATCTTCAATCGTTTCCAAATAACAGGTATACTCCATCACAAACTTCCCTGGATCTTGGAAGTAACAAAAAATATTATTTCCAGGACCGTGGCGCCCTGGGCCCCAAATCTCTTGATAGCCTGCTTTTCTGACATTACTGATTCCTCGCATCACTTCATCCACCGTATCCACTTCGTAGGCAATATGATTAACGGAGGCGTGAGCATCCTGATTGAAGGCAATCGAGTGGTGTTTCCTGTTACAGCGTAAGAAGGACATTTGGTGCTCGCTCCAGTCGGTCACCTTAAACCCTAGGACATTCGTATAAAAATCAGTAATCATATCAAGGTCTTTCGTATTCATGACGACATGGTTCAGTTTGACTGGATCGACATTTTTTTTGTTCCAAATCGAGGTATGAATTTCCACCCAGGCGGATAATTCGATACAGCGATTTTCTGGATCGACAAAACGCAAGCCATAGCCTTTTCCTTCCTCATCCAAATAACCAGGCGGGGAAACAATCTTCACACCTTTTGAAACAAGGATTTCTGCCGCTCTGTCGACTGCGTTTTTATCCACCATACCGAACGCAATATGGTGCAGCCCTCTTTTTTCTCCTGCATGCAGGCTTAATATATGGTTTTCAGGGCCGGCCCCGCGAAAGTAAACAGACTGTTCATCTTGAGAAACCTTATCCAAGCCCCAAATTTTCTCATAAAATTCAGCTTGTTCCTTGAGAACGGGGGTAATTAAGCTTATATGTCTTAAATGTGTGATTCCTAGCATCCTGCTACCTCCATTTTTTCGTTTAAAGTTAACAAGGATGATCCCGCATGAAAATAAGAGGACCATCCCTGTCAACGAACAAATTCTTAAGTTTCAGGGAGTATGTTTGCTGAGAAACATCTGCCTATTGAAAATTATTTTCCGTTAATAATTGCTTCTCTCTCTTTAGCCCGCTTAAGACGAAGTTCCTCTAATGCGCTTCCTTTTGGATAGGTCGGTAAATTCGGCTTTACAGCACCCAGCATAACGAGCATTAATGCCTCTTCATCACTATCATTGCGCAGTCCGCGATAGACTCCAGGAGGAGAACTGATACAATCCCTTTCATTTAAGACGATTTCATGGACTTCACTTTCACCCTCTTCTTGAATAAGTGCAGTCACACTGCCTTTTAAGATAAAGAAAACTTCTTCCACATCATCATGTAAATGAAGTGGTCCTTTACACCCTGCTGGTAAAACCATGGTGCTTAATGTGAAGTGTTCTGCAGCAATCACATTTGCATCATTATTAGCCGTGGCACCGCGACCGATATATCTCATCTGTGCTCTGCGATAAGCTGGGTCCACTTCTTCCTGAAACTTCAACACGTTAAAATCTAGTGAGCGATCCTTTAACCTCGCTACATATTTTTTCTCAAATGCTTCTACTGAAAATTTTTCCTCAGACATTTACAACACTCCTCTTTTGAATATGTTTTATATACAAAACAATGTTTTCTTTATAAACTAATATTAAATCCCAATACTATAATTGTCAATTATAAATATTGAGAATATTTAATATTTAAAACTATGTTTTATATACGTAACATTTAAATCAATTAACATATTATACAATCACCTGATTGGGAGGCAGATTCTCAATCTTTAACTCTGCTGCTTCCCTTTTCAATGTAAATAGATACGCAAAGAACCCAAGCGTAGCTGCGATAATCAACATCACAATGGAAGGTCCAAAGTCCCCACCGGCAATATCAACCATCCAGCCCATAATATAGCTTGAAAACCCGCCAAGAATGTTAGTAAATCCCATCAGTCCCGCAGCACGTCCGGCTGTTTCAGGCGTCGAGAATTTAACCATAAATAAATTACTTAAATGGAATACGCCGCCTTGTGTTCCCATCGCCAAGCCCATGCATACCCCGGCCATAACTGGCTGTGGAGAAAGAATGGCTGCAGTTAAAAATGATGCCGTCAATAGAAATAGAATCGTCGCTAGTAAACCAGGACGCTTGGTTTTATCCGCTAAAAATCCGCAAATTAATACGAATCCTAAAGCAAACAGCCAAGATAATGAGGTGATTCCTGTCATTGCCTCCCTTGTGAAGCCCTTCGCTCCGACTAAATAAGTAGGAAGCCAAATACTAATCCCGAAAAATAAGAACGATGACACTAACATTCCGAACCAAACAATCCAATAACGGTAGTCTTGAACAAAGTTTTGTTTTTTAGTTGCTCCTTTAGAATCTGACTGTCGAATATACGCTAATTCCCTTTGATCGAGTCGTGGATGTTCTTCAGGAGTATCACGAGTAAGGAAGATAAACATTGGAAGAACGATTAATAGATTAAACCCTGCTAAAATGAAAAAGGCGGCTTGCCAATGGAAGGTCGCAATCACAAGCGTTAAGATTATGGCTCCACATGCAGGACCTAAATAGTTTCCTGCCAGCCATGAGGATTGGGCCCTGCCAAGTTCACGCTGATGAAACCAGTTGGAGATAAACTTTCCGCAAATGGGAATCATCATCCCCTCACCAATCCCAAGGATGACACGGCTCAAGATAAACATTTCGTAGGAAGTGGATAAACCGCCAATAACCATGGTAATTGCCCATACAACAAGACCGATGATTCCTGTCTTTCTTGCTCCAAGCTTGTCAATGATAAATCCCCAAAAGATATTAGATAAGGCATACGCAATGGTAAAAATAAATGTGATCATCCCAATTTTCGCATTCTTATCTGCACCAGTTAATCCAAGATCGTTTAAGAAACCTTGATCCGTTTGAATAATCGAAATACCTAATTTATCAATTTGTCCAAAAAACCAAAAGAAGAAAATAGGCATGGCAATATAAATCCAACGTTTATTCGTTCTCAGCATTAAAGAGCCCCCTTTTGTTTTAAAGCAGATGAATACGCTTCCATAAATTTTATTATTTTTAATATAATACTACAATGGCCCAAACTGACACCTCATCCCTCCTTTTCTATTTTTTGCGGTGAAGATTGTGTTTTATATACAAAACACAGTTTACTTCTAAGTTTATTTTAAATTTTTTAGAATATTACGTCAACAAAAATCATTGATTTTGTTTCACAAAATAAAACAAGTTTCATATATAAAACACAGCAACGAAAAAAGCTTGCGAATTTCGCAAGCTTTCTAATCAATTTTTGAGTGGTAGCCCATAAAGCCGGATAATATTTCGGAAGCTTCCAGCACTTTAGGTAAGGCTATTTTTTCAATAAATTCTTGATTGAAGGTAGCTTCTGTTGCGACCACATTGATCGCTGCCCTGACTTGACCCGTGCGCTCAAAGATAGGAGCAGCAACCGATTGAATTCCATGATGGAATTCACCCTTTGTTATCGCATAGCCCTTTTGCCGAATCGTAGCTAATTCTTGTTGAAAATCCATGTAATCTGTTTGCGTTCTTTCCGTATATGGTTTTAAATTGGAGCCAAATAAGATTTGGTTTAATTTGTCTTGGGGTTGATAAGCCAGCTGTACTTTTCCATTGGCGATCGCATGGGCAGGCAGTCTCAACCCAATATTCACATTAACTGCTGATACTCCTCGGACTGGTGCACTGCCAACATAGACAACCTCTTGACCATCCAATATCGATAAATGACAGGATGCCCCAGTTTCATCCCTTAATTTTTCTAAATATGGCTGTGCAATTTCAGGGAGTTTTAAGGTACTTAAATAGGCAAAGCCTAATTCCAACACCTTTGGGGTTAAACTGTAGCGCTTCGTATGTTCATCTTGATAGAGATATCCAAGTGTTTGGAGTGTATACAATAACCGGAACGGAACCGTTCGACTTACATCCAGTTCTTTCGCGATTTCAACCAAGGATAATGTGGGGCGCTCTTCACTAAATAGCTTTAAAATTTCCAATCCTCGTACTAAGGCATTGGCATTATAGCGTTCCTTCTCATCTTTTGCCATCAGCATTTCACCATCTCATTGTTATTAATTTTCTTATACTACAATCATATCAAAGTTCATGCAAAGAAGGGTAATCTCGTCTTGATTTATCCTTTCACCAAGGAGGTCAGAAAGTCTAGAACAATTGCATTAAAGTTATTAGGATCTTCTTGATAACACAAATGGCCTGTCCCAGGTATGGTAACAAATATTGAATCCTTAATAGCATCATGAAAAATCTGCGATTCACTAACCGGTGTTACTCTATCTAATTCTCCGCAAATAACAAGGGTAGGTGTAGTAATCGAAGATAAGATATCCATTTGATTTAAAGAAAAAAGTGAATAGGCGACAGAGCGGAATCCCCTCGGTCTGATTTGCGAATAGATTCTTTCTGCCTCTTTCTTTATTTCCGGATCTGGCTGCGGTGAAAGGAGTTCATTTACACGAAGCTTCGCCAGTTCTGCCGGCTCTACTGTTTCAATGTTATGTAGTCGATTTTTTAATTTCCGTTCATTCTCTTCTTTACTTAGTGCCGCTGCCCCTCTTGTTGCATCTGAAATAATTAACGCATCAACCATTTCGGGAAAGCGGTAACTAAAATCGAGTGCAATCGCTGACCCCATTGAATGTCCTAGCAGCGTAACAGATTCATAGTTTAATTTTTCGATCAATCCTTTTAAAACGTCAGCAAATTGCTTGAATTCCCTAAATTCCACTTTTGGATCAGAACTTTTTCCATACCCAGGTGCATCCCATGCAATCACCGTGAATTGATTGGATAGGCCCGTTAATTGTTTTTTCCATGATTGAGAGTTGTTCCCCATTCCATGTAAGATAATTAATGGTGCACCCTCTCCTTCGATTTCATAATGGATCTGTAAATCTTCCACTTGTAAAAAAGGCATATTCTCCCTCCTATTTGTTTTATAAGTAAAACATTGTTTTATATTTTCTATAATAAAACAACTGCAGGATAAGTCAACCGAATTTTCAGAAGTTCCTGAAATCTCTATAAAGGCTTCAAAATCCCATGGACGATATGAATGAAGTATAGTTTCAACCAAAAAAGCCCTTGTAGGGCTTTTTTAAGTTACGACTAAACGTATTTTTTTAGAAACAGATTGTGGCTCCAACGATGATTAACAAGATAAACAATACAACGATTAAAGCAAAACCGCCCCCGTAGCCGATACCACCGTAACCATAGCCACCACCACAACCACCAAATCCACCGTATCCAAACATTTTATACCCCTCCTTAGACTTATTCCCTACAATTTATGTTAAGAAATAAGAATCGGAAGGGCTCTTTCCCTAGGATTTTTATAAGGACAAACAAATTTCTATTTTCATTTAGAATATGTAGGCTCCCCAGCCAACTATACTTAATTTAATTATCTCTCCCTGGTTTGTAGTAATATGGATCGCCTTTATGTTCCTTCATTTCATTATTGTCTATAAATAACTTTCCATCTTCTAAAAAAGTTGCTAATAAAATATTCTCTATTTTTTCACCCGATTTTTCGAGCTCGTCCATTAGCCAACTACGGTCTAATTGCAGATATTTTAAATTATGGTAAACGATTTGACCGTCCATGATCAGTGGGATAGGAAGATATTCTCTCTTTACCTGTAACTTTAAATCATTGGGTTGAACTGGTCGGTATTCCGACTTGGGGATAACACTAATACTTCCTGTTTCCTCCATCACGGCAATGGCAATGTTTTGAGTATCAGTGTACCCTTGTACTCTTAAAGATGACAATAATTCAATTATTGTCATACGCACCTTTTTCAGCCCTTTTCGATCGATATCCCCGTTATGAATTAATACCGTTGGACTTTCATAAAGAATCCATCTTAATTTATTATGTAAGGATAAACGTATAAAGATTTTATATAGAATAACTGTGATTCCAGCATAGGTCATAGCCATTCCCATATTTTTAACCTCTATAGGGGTACTGATGATATTGGTTAGGACAAGAATATACAATAAATCGAAACTGTGCATTTGAGCAACAGCTTTTTTTCCAGTCAACCTTAAAAACAAATATCCTACCACAAAAACCAAAAATGCATGGTAAATTGTTTCCAAATTTGCATCTCTCCTTATAAATCCTAACAAGCGCCATAACGGAACTAAAGTTATCTATAGTATTAGAAGTTTCATTCCTGTCTAAACCACCGAAAGATGGTTGCATTACATTATGCGATCTCCGATTTCGTCTCGAACACTTTGGAAACGGCAATTCACCATAGAAAAAGAGAGGCCCATTGCCTCTCCCTTATCACCGTATATTGTTGAGTATCATCACCATGGTTTGCCAGAGACATATTCCAGCTTATTTTTTTGAAAGTCCCTCCACATCAACAAATGGAGTGGCTCCGCCTGTTACACTTGGCAAGCGGCCATCCCATTTTTCCAAGGCCTTTTCTTGGACTTCAATTTGCTTTAATTGGATTAATTCCGCTGTTACCTCTTGTTTTTTCAAACGTAAGGCTTCAGCTTCTGCACCTGCTTGAGCAATTTTCTGCTCGGCTTCGATTTTGATTCTTTCGAGATCTCTTTTTGCACGTAACGCATTTTGTTCCGCGGTTTGTTTCGATTCAATTGCTTTATTGAATTCTTCACTAAAAGCAAATTCTTTGATATTGATATCTTCAAGAATCATATAATATTTTGTTAATTTACTTGCGAGCATATCTTTCACTTTTGCCGATACTTCCGGTCGTTTGGAAATTAATTCTTCCGCTGTGTACTGGGCAGTGATTGCCTTTAATGATTCAGCAATCGCTGGGTCAACGATTCGGGTACGATAATCCAAGCCGATTTCTTGATAGAGCTTATTTACCGCTTCTGGATCAGCAGAATAATTTACTGCCACCATGGCGGTGACCATTTGCAGGTCCTTTGATGCAGCTGTTTGCGAGCTTTCTTCTTTTTGGACCCGGACTTCAATGGGTTGAACGGTTTGAATAAACGGAATCTTAAAATGAAATCCTTCCGTTAAAATCGTCGGTTTAACGGCCCCTAATTGTAACAGAACTCCTCTATATCCAGAATCAACGGATGTACTAGAAAAAAAGCCAACCACGATAATAACCAGCGCAATAATTCCGCTTACTATAGATTTCGTATAGTACATTTTGATCCCCCCTTTAAGATAACCTTATGAAAATAGTTCCAGATTTATACAGAGGAGCAAGCAAAGAACTATTGCAATGTTAGCCACGATTAATTATTTTATAATTTTCTATCCAACAAAAAAATGCCTCCTTTCATTTAACTGAAAAGAGGCATTAAGAACTTATTGATATCAGGAGGGCATTATACTCTCCAAACTTATGAACAACAAGATGAAGATGTTTTGATTTCAACTTTTACTAAACATCAGGTAGTCTTTCAAAGACCAATTAATCTTAGGAAATAATGAATACTAATCATCCACAAAAGAACGACGAAAGCTACTTTTCCTTTCGGTAGGTTTTTCGATTTCTTCCACAGCAGTTCATAAAATGTAACGTAACCCATGGTTCCAATTGTCATTCCCATCATGACAGTGTTCCATTTTATTGAATCCCATCTCATATTTAGTCCCATAAAGATATTCAGGCCAATCACTATCGATAGTGTTGAGCAAAAAATTGTAAACAATCGATTTTTCATTTTTGTAATTGGTATTAATGACATAAGAATCATACCTTCGGGGATATGATGGAGAATAAAAGCTGCCAAAAGTCCAAAGTTTATCAGTTGACCCTGTTGGAGGCTAATTCCAAACGTGACCCCCGTAGGGATGCTATGTATGATTAATGCTATAAATAAAAGATAAAGCGTCTCTTGATCACCTTGATGAAGATAAGATTTATTATGCAAGAAAACTTCCATTGTTATCATGATAAAGATACCGATTGAAATGCCCGTAAGAATACCGATTGTTTGAAAATGGCTAAATACTTCAGGAAGTAAATCAAATGCAAACATGCCTGTTAACATTCCTCCGCAAAGGATTTGTAAGTAAAAAGAGTTCTTATTTAAGAAATGAATCATAAGTCGAATGGAGGATCCACCCAAAAACATAGCACCAAAAATAAGCAAGGTCACCAAACTGCTTAACCTTATTTCTTCAATCATAAAGATCCTCCCTATACAATCCGTTTTTGCTTAAAAAATTATTCTTACTAACATATGATATTTAGCTATATATTAGGCTTAAAAGCAAAAAATGGTTGGGACAATCTCATAGTTAGTCGGTAAACATTTAGAAATGATATTATCATGGGTTTTTAGTTGGGCGTTTAAGCACTTACTTTCTAAAGGCAACAAAAAAGCAACCAATAATATGGCTACCATCTTTTATATATTCCTGTATTAAATTATTCTGTAATTTATTATTTGATTTTTGTGATAATCCAGCAATTGTCGAAGCGATTTTTACGTTTTAAAATTTAAATGGACAAAGTGAACATCAAACCCATATATAAAACCCTGATAACAAAAAATCAAACGATTCCAACTATTATTCAAATTAGTCCCCTTCCACTAAAAGGCTTCCCAACTTGGGAAGCCCGATATTATTTGTCTTTTACTCGGAGAAGTCGTAAACCATTTAATGTAACAATAAGTGTTGCTCCCATGTCTGCAAATATCGCAATCCAAAGGGTTAACCAACCTGGAATCACCAATAACAATGCTATGAGTTTAATTCCTAACGAAAAAGTGATATTTTGTTTGATGATAAATAAGGCTTTTCTGCTTAGTTTTAACGTAAATGGCAGTTTTCCTAAATCATCAGCCATTAAAGCAATATCAGCTGTTTCGAGGGCCGTATCCGTTCCAGCTCCTCCCATGGCAATACCGATAGTCGATGCAGCAAGAGCTGGTGCATCATTCACACCGTCCCCAACCATGGCCACACGGTCGTATTTATTTCTTAATTCTTTAATAAAGGTAAGTTTATCTTGAGGTAAAAGGTCAGCCTGAATATCAGAAACTCCTACCTGATGGCCAATTGCATTAGCTGTCCCTTTATTATCGCCCGTTAACATGATTGTTTTTTGAATACCTAATGAGTGAAGTTTTTGAATAACTGATCTGCTGTTCCCTCTCACTTCGTCAGCAACTGCAATTAGAGCTAATATTTCTGATTCAGAACCTGCTACCATGACGGTTTTTCCTTTATTTTGCAGGTCTGAAATGGTCCTTTTTAGATTTGATGGAATTCCGTTCGATAAAATTTCATCGAATAAACTAGGACTGCCAACATAATACGCTTTATCGTTGACTCTACCTTTGATACCTTTGCCTGTAATGGAAGAGAAGTCTTCAATAGCAAGGTCTTGATAAGGTAAATTTTCTTGTTCAGCCTTTTTCATGATCGCTGAAGCTAGTGGGTGCTGAGAACCATTTTCTAAAGCAGCTATAAAGGAAAGAAGTTCATTCCCATTTGTATTACCTTGAGGTAGATAATCCGTTACAACAGGAATCCCTTCCGTTAAAGTCCCAGTCTTATCAAATGCGATGGCTTTAATTGCACCCATTTCCTCTAAGTGAATTCCACCCTTAATCAATACACCATTTCGAGCAGCATTTCCAATTGCCGTCACAATAGATACAGGTGTGGAAATGACAAGTGCACATGGACACCCAACCACTAATACTGCTAGACCCTGATAAACCCATTTACTCCAATCCCCATCAAACAATAAAGGAGGGAGTACGGCTACAAACAGCGATATTAACATAATCACAGGTGTATAATACTTAGCAAAGCGATCTACAAACGCTTGAGATGGGGCTCTTTCAGCTTGAGCTTCTTCTACAAGATGAATGATTTTTGCAATGGTAGTATCGTCCACATGTTTGGTAACTTTGACTTCAAGAAGTCCTTCTTCGTTAAGAGTTCCAGCGAATACTTCATCATCCACTGTTTTGGAAACTGGAACAGATTCCCCTGTAATCGCAGCTTGATTTACAGACGATAGTCCTTTTACAACCGTTCCGTCCATGGCGATTTTCTGTCCAGGTTTTACGATTAATATATCGCCAATTCGAATATCGTCCACTTCTACTGTAAACTCTTTGCCGCCCCTACGAATGAAAGCATCTTTTGGAGCAATATCCATTAAGGAACGAATCGATTGCCTAGCTTTATCCATCGAGTAAGACTCTAGAACCTCACTTATGCCGAACAAGATCACAACTGTTGCTCCCTCTCCCCATTCACCGATTACCGCTGCTCCGATTACTGCTATGGTCATCAAGGTTCTCATATCAAATTCTAGGCGGAACAGGTTTTTGAATCCCGTTGTAAAAAGGCGGTGACCGCCTACTAAAATAGCAGCACCGTACGCTAAAATAGATGGTATACTATCTTCGCCATTCATTTGTCCGGAAAGCCATCCAATAAGCAAGAAAACAAATGAGGCGATGACAGATGAATATTGTTTCAAAAACGGCTCTTTTTTCTCTTCAAATCTTTGTTTCTCAGGAATCACTTTTATATTTTCAAAAGCTCCTGCTTTCTCTAAAGCCTCTATTGTTGTTTCACCATAAACCGTAAGTTTAGAAGCACCGAAATTTATACTTGCATTAGCAACACCATCCAGGTGTTGTACGTTCTTTTCGAACTTAGTGGCACAGCCTGCACAGGTAAATCCTTGAACACGATATACAGTCTTTTCGTTTGATTTTTCTAAAGCGTTACTCAAGAGTTTCCACCTCCTTTTGATGTGTAAAAGCTATTTGTATTAGTTGTTTTACATGATCATCATCTAATGAATAGAAAACTAATTTCCCTTCTTTGCGGTATTTCGCTAAACCTAAATTACGAAGAAGTCGTAAATGATGGGAAGCAGTTGCTGTTGTACTCCCCACAATATTGGCCACATCGCAAACACACAACTCTTCTTCCTCACTTAAGGCATACGCAATCTTAATTCTAGTGTCATCTGATAATGCTTTAAATATTTGGGAAACAGCTAAGGTATTTTGCTTAGGAATTGATTCCTTAACCCGTTTAACTTTATCTTCATCCACGCAGGTTACTTCACAAATATCATCGTGTTTCAAAAAAATTTACCCTCCTCATTCAAACGCCTATTTGATTATTAGTATATGAAAAGTTTTTCCAATGGTCAAACAATTATTTGAATGTTTCTAATAAAAACTTATATTTGGTTATTGACAATAAGTTTGTCTATGTCATAAAGTATTGGCATACACAAATAAATTTGCATGAAGGAAACTTTTTAAGAGGAGGTCAAATAATGGCGGAAAATAAAATTTCTAGGCGAGATATTTTAAAAATGGGAACTACTGGAGCACTAGGGATAGCAGGCAGTATTTATTTAAATAAAGTGGCACCCTTTTCAGGTGTAGTTCATGCAGAGAATCATGCTTCCAATCACAATAGTCATTCTGCAAACCACACCAATAAGTATGATTCTTCAAAAACAGAGGGTTATAAGATGGCTAAACGTCTTTTAACCGAATTTGATTATGGAAAAGCAACAAAACTTTCAGACGGTCGGACTTTACGTGAATATGAAGTTGTAGCGATTGACAAGGAAATTGAAATCGCAAATGGAATTAAGTTTCCAGGTTGGACTTATAATGGAACCGTTCCAGGTCCAACATTCCGCTGTACCGAAGGCGATCTTCTAAGATTTCATTTTACAAACAGTGGGAGTCATCCACACTCTATTCATTTTCATGGTATTCACCCACCAGACATGGATGGATTAGATCCTATCGCTCCAGGTCAATCATTTACGTATGAATTTGAAGCAAATCCATATGGATTACAACTTTATCATTGCCATGTTCTACCGCTACGACGACATATTCATAAAGGGTTATACGGTAATTTTATTATAGATCCAAAAACTCCAAGGGAACCTGCACTAGAATTAAATATGGTCATGAATGCTTTTGATTTAGATTTAGACGGTGCAAACGAATTTTATACGGTGAATGGGTACGCTTTTGCCTTTATGAATCATCCAATTAAAATCAAGAAGGATGAACTTGTCCGCATCTATTTAAGCAATTTAACCGAGTTTGACTTACTAAACTCCT